>CAWUOD010000017.1:0-15096 GCA_963923115.1 uncultured Singulisphaera sp. | reverse complement strand
TCTTTTGGGCGGACTATCGGCGGGAGGCGTTTGCGCGCAGAACACCACGCCGCCTGCCGGCTTGAACCAACCCCAAGGTCAGCAACCTTTGGGCCAGCAACCGGCGGGATCTCCGGGCACAAAGGTTGTCGCGATAGTCAACGGCGACAACATTACGCAGGCCGAGCTTGACCTTTCCCTGAAACAACTTGGACCAAGCCCCATCCAACTGGGAACAAACCGCGTTCGCCAACAACAATTGGAGGCGTTATCGCTGATGATCGATGACCTGCTCATGAGGCAATTCCTCAAGAAAAATGGTCCCGAGGTCAAGGAATCGGACATTGACAAAAAGATGGCGGACCTTGTCGCCGAGCTGAAAAAAGCCAACAAAACCCTTGAGGATATGCACAAGGAAAACGGTTTCACCAAAGAGCAGATTCGGACCAATCTCGCCACAAAGCTTCAGTGGACCGGATACGCCAACACAAAGTTCACCGAGGAAGACCTCAAGAAATACTGGGAAAGCAACAAGGACTTTTTTGATGGTGTCATGGTGCATGTGAGCCACATCGCATTGCGCACTCCTCCTGGCATGGTTCCCGCGGAACGCGAGGACCTTTACAAGCGGATGGCCAACCTGAGGCAAATGATCGCGACGGGCCAGTTGGACTTTGCGACCGCCGCGAAAAAATACTCGCAGGAAGCCAGCGGCCAACAGGGGGGCGATCTTGGCTTCATTCCGCGCAAATGGGCGGTCGACGAAACCTTCGCGAAAGCCGCCTTTTCGATGAAGACGGGCGAAATATCCCAGCCCGTCGTGACCGATTTCGCGATTCAACTTATCAAGGTCAATGATCGCCGACCTGGCAAACCCAACGACTTCAAGCGCATTCATGACGATGTGAAAGAGTTCTACTTCGAGGAACTTTTCCAGACGATACTCGCCGGCCTTCGCAAGTCGGCAAAAATCGAGGTATTTGTTCAATAGGCCAAATTGGACAAAGAAAACATCGCCAAACCGGCTATTCACCGATCAGTCGGGGGACGGCGCAGCCCGGGAAAGGTTCCTTTCCGCCCGGGCTGCGTTTTTTTGTTTTGGGCAACCCGACCCGGGACGCAGCGGTGCCGGTAATGGAACCGGGTTTCTAAATACTGTATTTTTTCCAGATTTTCCATTTTAACAGAATCGAATGCTTTCATAATCCCGGATTTTTGAAAAACGGAGTGGGATCCAAATGCCGTATTCCCCAAAGTCCATTTCATCAGGTTGTTTCCGGGATTATGTTTCCGGGGTTATGTTTCAAAGGGGTGCGAGCTGCTAAAATGACTGCTAACCTTTTGACTCGGGAATTACCAGGACTCAACCGATGCGCGGATCCAATTGGCTGGGGTGGCTGGGTGCTGTGGGCGTGATGTTGGTCTCTGTTTTCCTGATCACCTTTTTCACCAATTTCAGCCCGGTTAAAGCCCCTCAAATCAGCGAACCTTCCCAAGCCAAACCTGGCTTGTTGGTCAATGAACTTTCGTTCGTAACCAGGCAATTTCCAAATGATCCCTCCCTGCCCCCCAACATCCAGGAATATAGCGTCCCGGGGTTTCTGGATTTCTGGTTCAGCAACGACAACAAAGCTCCGGTGACATTTGGTCTCGACCGGAAAAATTGCACCTGTTCCTCGGTTGAGGTCTTTTTGGTGCCAAATGATTGGCTGCAAAAACCCGAGGCAAAAGCCTTGGCGGGCGGCAAGGAACCGACCGCGAGCGACCTTTCCAAAGCAAACGGAAACGCGGCCCTTGCCTTGCTGGAAACCAAACTCACCTCCACCGCAATGGAAAACAGCGATGGCGTGAAGGTGGTCGTTCCCCCGGGAGGTATCGGATGGGTTCGGCTCCGGTTTCGCAACGACAAAATGGGCCCCATCAATCTCTTCGCCAATTTCTGGCTGGAGCAGGTGGATTCGGGCGTATTCAGCCGACTGGATATTCGCAACGATGTCGCCCCGATGTTTGTCGCAACCCCCGGCGAGGCCAGGGTAGGCCTCCTTTCCAAACAAAAACCGGTGGGCACGAGCACCGTCATTGCTTTTTCCGGAACCCGCAAGAAGCTCAACCTTGTTGCCGAATCGAAAACAAAAGTCGCCAAAAATGACATCATCCAGGTTTCCCCAGCGGTCCAATTGACACCTGCCGAGGTCGCCGACCTTTCCAATCGAATGAAAGTCATCGCATCGGTGGCATATCGCTTTGAAGTCCGGGCCACCCTCCCTTCGGAGGGTGACACCCAGACCGAATTTGGACCATTTCTTCGTCCCTTCCGGATCGTCTGTCCTGACCTCGCGGAAAACGATCCCATGCGTTCGGTCGGATTTAATGTCAGCGGAGCGATTGAAAGTGACCTGCGAATTCTGGGCGCCAATCCCGAGGGGATCATCGATATCAACAGCTTCCCATGGGATGCCGGCAAAAAGGCCATGGTCCGGATAGAAACCTCCAATCCCGATGTGAAATTGGAGATAGACCAGGCCCGCACGGCGCCTTTTCTCAAGCTCCGCCTGGTGGGCGAGCCGGAAAAACTCCGGCGGGGCGGAAGCGGATATGACTATGAAATCGAGGTCCCAAGCCGGAAAATTCGAGGCGCCTTCCCCCGCGAGGAAAACGATCCAGCCATCCGGGATAGCGCGTTTTACATTCGCTCGGTCGGCAGCAAAAACAAGCTGATTCGCGTTCCGGTGATGGGACGCGCGGATGAGTGATCCCTGGAAAAACAGCGAGGGCAAGGCCATGGCCACTTCGGGAATGTCGGGCCGCCTGATCCGGACTTTGGGAATCCTTGTTTTGGCGGGGATAAGCGCTCTGGGCGGGACCTGTTTGGGAAGGTGGTTGAAGACTCCCACCGCGGAGGCGCCTCCCCACAAGGTGGGCCTTCCCCTGCCACCGGCCCTTGCCCGATGGCCCAAACCGGACCTGACCCTGATTCTTACCGCCCAACAATATGGGTATCTGCTGCCTTGTGGTTGCTCACGACCACAGGTGGGGGGCCTGGAGCGCCGATATAACTACCTTGCCAGCTTGCGAGAAGCGGGTTGGGCCCTGACGCCTGTGGATCTTGGTGATATTCCCCAAAAACAGGGTCCGGTCAATCTTTCCAACCTTCAGGGATTGATCAAATACCGATATTCGATGCAAGCCCTCAAAAAGATGGGATATGCCGCTGTTTCCCTGGGACTTTACGAAGCCAAACTCAAGATCTTCAACATCCTGGGTGAATACGCGCTGAATGATCCGGAACCGAAAGTCCTCGCGGCTAATCTCGCCAACAAGGACACCGAATTCCCCGAACAGGTTTTCGAAACCGCCATCAGCCAACCCCAGGGCTCACCAATCAAGGTCGGCATCACCGCAGTCATCGGGCCAAGTGTCGCCAAAGCGATGAAGGACTCGGTCGCGAAATTCGGTCCCTCCCGGGACGCCATTGGGAAATCCCTGCAAACCCTTGCCGAGCAAAAGGTCGACCTTCGTGTTCTCCTTTATCAGGGGGCGATCAGCGGCGCCGCGACGGATGCCTCCGAACCGATAGCGGCCGCCAGGGCCTTTCCTGAAATCGATGTGATCCTTTGCGTTTGCGAGGAGGATGAGCCTCCCGGTTCACCTTTGGAAGTCAAACATGCCGATGGCCGGACCACCCGAATTGTCCGAATGGGGCACAAGGGGAAATATGTGGGGACGCTTGGTGTGTGGAAGAAACCAGGCGGGCTCGATTTCAAATATCATTTGCAAGATCTTGGCGAGCAATGGCTAACTCCCGAGGAGGGATTGGCCGGACATCCCGTCAATGAGCTGATGGAGCGATACGCCAAGGAGTTGGAACGAGCTGACTTTTTGGGCAAAACCCCTCAATCAACACACCCCTTTTCGGCATCTGTGCCGGATTCCAAGCCGACCTATGTCGGCTCGGACAAATGCAAAAAATGCCACGAGGAGGCGTACAAGGTCTGGGAGGGCTCAAAACACAGCCACGCATGGCAAACACTTGCGGACGCCAGCAAACCTTCCCTTCGACACAAGGATCCGGAGTGTATCATCTGCCATACGGTAGGGTTTGGCTATCAGACGGGATTTGTCGATGCGGTGAAAACCCCCAAGCTCAAGGATGTGGGCTGCGAAAGTTGCCATGGGCCATCCAGCGAACACCTGAAATCAACCTCCGATGAAACCTGGCACAAGCTGATGAACCCATGGAAGGCGATGGACAAGGAATCCGAAACGGTTGCCAAAGCCCGAATTCAAAGGTTGGACCAATTTTGCCAGACCTGCCACGATATGGACAATGATGTTACCTGGGTCAATCAGGGATTCGCCAGGAAATGGCCGAAGATCGCCCATCCA
Source organism: uncultured Singulisphaera sp. (assembly GCA_963923115.1). Classification (GTDB taxonomy): domain Bacteria; phylum Planctomycetota; class Planctomycetia; order Gemmatales; family Gemmataceae; genus SYLG01. Next base: position 10,731 of record CAWUOD010000017.1, on the reverse strand, counting down.
ACGCCCAAGGACAAAAAGTAGGGAGTCACATCTCTCCTTTGCGTTTTTTGCCTTGATGTTTATTCCTTTTGGTAAGCCCTCCCGAACCTGAAAAAAGGCATAAAAGGGTTTCAGGCGGGGCGGGCAGCCCCCTCAAACTTTTCCAAGCTTGCCAAACGGTCGCTCTTTTTGTCTTTTTTTCGGGCACGGCCCCCTTACAACCCGCAACTTCTAGCTGGTCCGTATAGGTGGTTCAGTCGTCATGACCTTGGTGATGGACACGCCCATTACGCATGGATCTGAATTGGGGTCGTTCCGATAGAAGCAGTGGTTCGGATATTTTGGTCCTGGTTTTGGATGGAACCATGATCCCTCGTTTTCTGTCCCGATGGTGCGCAGCCACCTTCGGATTAGTTGCTTTGGCCGGGCAGGACGCCCAGTCAGCAAATCCCGTTCGGCCCGTGTACCGGGAGGTTTCCGCAAGGATGACCGCCCTGGAATTCACATCCGACCATAACCTCATTTGCCGGGATGGGTCGGATCTCCTTCGGTGCGGATCGCGGTACCCGGATGTGGAATGGTCCTCCAAGGAACCCCATTTTGCGGCGCCCATGACACATACCCAGGGGCGCTATGTCGAAGCCCGGGTATTGGTGAAACTCAACCGACTGCCCGCGGGAACCCTTGTTCGCCTTAGGGGAATCGCGGAGCAGGAGTCTTTCACCTTCGAGGGTGAGGGAAAAGTCGAGGAGGTCGGTGGCGACCCGTGTATGGCTGTGGTGTATGTCCGATCGAAGGGGATGCTTCCCGCCCAACTACGCCGGATGCAAGCCACAATCGACTGGTCAGTGACGGTTCTGGTTCCCGGTGAAAGCCCCAGGGTTATCGATCTTGCCGACACCGGTCCCCATGTTTGTTATCTGACCCGGGGAACACCCCGAAGGGCCGATGAGGTCGCCTCGGCGGTGACTCCCAGACGCATGCAGACGAGTTACGAGCGTCTGGCCATCGCTTTGGAATCGGTGGAGGAAGAAGCCCCATCGACGATCGCCATTGTCCACGCCCTGACCCGGCATGTCGGCGAACACTACAACCCCAAGCAACACTTTGAGCGTGAGGACGCCTGGTATGTTCCCACGACCTGGCGCCTGAAGCCCGCCGGGGCCAGTTGCATCTCGATTTGCAACTACTGTTCGCTGATCCTCGACCAGATAGGAATGGAAGGGGAATATCGCCAACTTGCCCTTTATTCCCGCCCGGACAATCCGGATCGCGCGTTGGAGGGGGGGCGCGAATCGGATTCGATCACAAGGGATGTCGGTCGGCAACAATGGGAACTTTTCCTTGTGGATGATCGCAACACACGCCAGGGCCAGGTGGGAGGCTGGGGCGGAATGAACTACTACGAGGCGTGTATCGCCTACGAACACAAGGGAAAAACCTATTACTTCCCTGGTGGCACGGACCGGGTCTATGACAACAAGGACCAGGTGCTGAAAATCTTCAGGACGCTCGCGTGGGCCCGGTGGGACACATGGCGCAAGGAGTGGCAGGTGATGCAGGTGGTCCGCACCTACACATCCCCCGGACGGGGCGCGCCACCCAACTGCGAACTTCCCTGATCCGGCTGGAAGGCCCTGAAGAAGCGCAAAATCGCCCGCGGGCCGTGGATTTCTCCATGGCCCGTTTCATTTACCGAGTAACTTTGACCGCCATGAAAGGCAACATCCCTGATTTTTTGGCAGGATTTTGGGGGAAATAGGGCAAAAGTCATGCTTACCATACTCCTTCTGCTGATCTCGAATGCCTTCATGACCTATGCGTGGTATGGCCACCTCAACCACAAGGAAACACCGATCGTTTACGCAATCCTTTCTAGTTGGGGAATCGCTTTTGTAGAATACTGTTTCATGGTTCCCGCAAACAGGCTGGGCCATGAATTTTTTTCCGCCCCCCAACTCAAGGTCATACAGGAGGTGATCACCCTTGTTGTGTTCGCCATTTTTTCGACCTGGTTTTTGGGGGAATCCTTGCGGTGGAATCATTGGGTCGGATTCGTGATGATCCTCGCGGCGGTGGCTGTTATTTTCGGATTTGAGGCTCCCAAAAGTCCAGGGGCATAAAAAGGGTTTTCAAGGGCGAAACAAATCCCCCCGCCTGCCGTTGTCTTCACGGAAACAGGGGAACGCCCGGAAAATGCCTGCGGGTATTCCTGTTTCCTGGTGGATGATTTTTATTTATTCCTACAACAAAAGATAATTGTCATTGGCCATTTCCTGGCTTCGAAGGGGGACTAATCGTGCGTTTCCTTATTGCGTTACTTTTCCCCCTTGTTGTTGGCGGCTTCGGAAACGCCGCGGGTCCCAAACGACCCAACATTGTTTTCCTTTTTTCCGATGACCATGCCAGCCACGCCATAAGCGCCTATGGCTCGAAAATCAATCAGACCCCCAACATCGACAGGATCGCGAAAGAAGGGATGCTTTTTCGCAACACATTCTGCACAAACAGCATCTGTGGGCCGAGCCGCGCGGTCATTCTCACCGGCAAACACAGTCATATCAACGGCTTTTACGACAACCGTTCGACTTTCGACGGATCGCAACAGACATTCGCCAAACTCCTTCAGGCCAATGGCTACAACACCGCCATGATCGGCAAATGGCATCTGGTTTCCGATCCCACGGGCTTCGACAAATGGACAATCCTTCCCGGCCAGGGCATCTACTACAACCCCAATTTCAAATCCAACAAGGGACCATTGAAAGTCGAGGGGTACTGCACCGACATCATCACCGACATGACCATCAACTGGCTTGACAAGGAAAGGGACAAGGAAAAACCCTTTTTGCTCATGTGCCAACACAAGGCACCCCACCGTGAATGGGCTCCCGGACCCAACCAGCTCGGCCTTTACCGGGACAAGGACATTCCCGAACCCGATTCGCTTTTTGATGATTGGAAGGGATTGGCCCCTGGCGCCAAATACCAGGAAATGACCATCGCAAAACACATGCTTCCCTCCGACCTCAAGTTCAAATCGCCCGGCAGCATGAATCCGGCACAGAAGGCTCTTTGGGACAAATATTATGGTCCCGAAAACGAGGCCTACGAAAAGAACAAGCCGACAGGCAAGGACCAGGTACGCTGGAACTATCAACGCTACATCAAGGATTACCTACGGTGTGTCGCCGGAGTCGATGATGGAGTGGGCCGCGTGCTCAAGTATCTTGACGATAATGGACTGGCGGAAAACACCATCGTGGTCTACTCGTCTGATCAGGGATTCTACCTCGGGGACAAGGGGTGGTTCGACAAGCGCTGGATGTATGATACCTCAATGCGGATGCCTTTTGTCATTAAATGGCCCGGCAAGATCCAACCCGGATCGGAGAATCGCGACCTTGTGCAAAACCTCGACTTCGGCCCGACTTTCCTGGAAGCCGCTGGGGTGCCTGTTCCCGCCGACATGCAGGGCAAAAGCATCGTTCCGCTGCTGGAGGGAAAAACCCCCGGGAATTGGCGCAAATCGGTTTATTACCACTATTACGAATATCCCGCCGAGCACATGGTTCCCCGGCATTACGGAGTCCGGACCGCGACCCATAAACTGATTCACTACTATCAACGCGACGAATGGGAACTTTTTGACCTGGTTAAGGATCCGGGGGAAACAAATAGTGTTTTCCGTGATGAGGAGTATTCGGCTGTCAGGGATGAGTTGGCCCGCGAACTGATTCGTCTGCGCAAGGAATACAAGGTGGAAGGCGCACCCGAACCGGGAAAAAAAGTCGCCCCCCAACCCGGAGCCGGGAAAAAAAAGGCGGGATAAACCCATTCAGGAATCCTTTTCTTTTCGAGCCCTGATTCGGAGCCGTAATGAGCGATATTTCCGGGTTCTACCCTCCCGCGCCTGTTGGCGTTCCCGAGGATTTCACAAAACCAAGCAAGGCCTATGCCTGGAGAGTGACCTTTCTCCTGCTGGGTTTGATCGGCTTCCTGATTCTTTATTTGGCGCTGATCGCGCTGACGGCGTACGGCATCTACTTTTTAGTCACCCATCCACCGACCCAGTTTATTGACCAAACCGCACCGCGTAACAGAAACAACACCCGAAATGAAGGGGCAATTTACGGTGTTTGGATAGGCGCAATCGTTTGCCTTGGCCTCCTTTTCATCTTCTTTTTCAAGGGACTCTTCAAGGGAAACAAACCTGACTGGTCCCACTTTGTTGAGCTCAAGCGCGCTGACCAACCCGGATTGTTTGCTTTTATCGACAAGCTTTGCACGGAGACCCAGGCTCCAAAACCCCACATGGTTTTTCTTAGCCATGATGTCAACGCCGCTGTTATCTACAACACTTCGCTTCTTAATCTGATTATCGCGCCCAGGAAACATCTGCTTATTGGTGCCGGTCTGGTCGAATCGATCAACCTTCGTGAATTCAAGGCTGTGCTGGCGCACGAATTCGGTCATTTCTCTCAAAAAAGCCTCGCATTTGGAAATTATGTCTATTTGGTCAACAAAATTCTTGGCGACATGATTTATGGTCGGGACGGCTTCGACCGTTTCCTCGTGAGTTGGTCCGGGTGGGATATCAGGGTTTCGTTCCCGGCTTGGGGACTTCGTGGGATGATTTGGGTTTTGCGCAAATCATTGGGCGGGGTATACAGAGGGATCAATCTTCTGGACCTTTCGCTTTCCCGGCAAATGGAATTCAACGCCGATGATGTCGCGGTCAGTGTGGCCGGTTCCGACGCAATTGTTGAAGTCCTTTGCAAAATCGGATTCGCCGACGAATGCCAGAACTTTGCCCTTGGAATGGTGATGAATGCGGCGGACCACGGAATCTACACCAAGGATATTCATCACCATCAATCACGCATGGTTTCGCATGTTCGCAAGGTGCGCCAGAACGAAACCCTCGGAATTCCCCCCAAACCCAAAGAAATCGGGCAAACAGGCAAGGATGTCCGCGTTTTCGATCCTGCCGAGGGAAACAAGGGTATTCCCCAAATGTGGTTGTCCCATCCGCCCAACCACGAAAGGGAGAGTAATGCCAAACGGATTTACCTCGCCGTCGAGGAGGATACCCGCCCCGCATGGTCTATTCTGGATAATATTGACCTTCTTAAAGAGAAATTAGCCCGGAATTATTACAGGCTCGCCCTGGGAAGGGAACCCGACAAGGAACCGGTTGATGCCACCGAGGTCCAGGAGTTCATCGACCGTGAACTCGCGGAGCGCACCTACGATCCCAAGTATGGTGCCATTTACGACAACCGCTGGGTGAGCCTCGGAAACCTCGATGTTTGGGAGACCCAGGCAAAATCGGCGCCTTTTCCTTTGGAAGAAATCCGATTATTCCTTCGGGAATATCCCTCCGGCAGCCTTAAGGAACTTGTGAAGACCTGGTCGGATCTATTGGGTGATTCCGATTTGCTTGAGGGACTTATCACAAAAAAATACCAACTCAAAGGCAAGACCCTGCCTTTTCGGGGAGTCGAGCGCAAACCAGGCGAATTCCAACAACTCCTGGAGCAGGTCCAAAAGGAAACCAAAATCATCAATGAAAAATTGGCGGCATCCGACCGGGAAATATACCTCAACCATATTTTTGCCGCAAAGGAATTGGATGGGGACCGTGCCGGGGAATTGGGGGATCGTTACCGGTTTCACGCCAAACTCCAGGATTGGGCAGGCCTTTTCATGGGTTGGAAACAATCGGTCGATGGGGCGTTTCAGTCGATTGGTGGAGACTCCCAGCTATCACCTGAGGATTATCAAAACCTGCAAGGACTTCTCAACAATTGTCGAAACGCCCTCCTGGATGTTCGAGAGGCAACTTCCACCGTCCATTGCCCGAGATTGTCCAATATAGAGCCGGGTACACCACTTCAGAAACTTGTTTTTGATGGGGTGCTTGATTTGGGCGCGCCTTTGACCCCAAATTCCGGGATTCCCGGTCCTTGGATCGGCAATCTGTATTCCTCTCTGGAAAAAGCGGAAATGCGGCTTGGAAGAATCCACTTCAAAAGCCTCGGAAGCATCCTTATCTTCCAGGAGGAAATCGCAAAGGACTTTCTTGCCAAAACCTCCGGGGATCCCGCTCAAAATCCGGGATCCACCGCGCCTGTGCCGGAAGGGACTTCTCCCGCCTGAGGCCATTCCTTGACCTCGGCTGCGGCTTTGTGAAGCAAAGGGTCGATAAGGCTCGCCGCGGCTTTTTTAAATGACTCCCCGTGGGCATTGAACAAAACGCACCAGATAAGGCCGTCATGTCGGCGGACCAAAAGTGCCGAAGACCCCGGCAAAAGGCCCGTATGCCAGGCGTTGAACTTCCCCGGAGAGACCTCCCTCACCTGATATCCCAAACCATACCAGACAGCCGGAGGTTTCTCTTCCTTCCTGAGAGGAATCTCATCCGGACGCGCATGAATTGCGCCCACCGATCTTTTGGATAATCTCCCCTCCATGCCCGGTTGATCCATTATCCGTGCAAACCGGACCATATCCTCCGCCGAGGCGATCCACCCCCCATGGGCATCAAGGGACTCCTGATACCAGGATCCATAGGGTCTGGGCACGGGCTCAAAAGGGGGAAACACAGACTTTTCTTTTCGGTTTTCCGGATCGTAATAGGCGCACTCCATCGGATTCCTTTCGCCAACAAGCGAACAGCCAATCCTCATGGTTTTCGCGCCCATGGGGACCAGGACGAGGCGTTTGACGGCCTCCTCGTAAGACTCATCGGTCACCTTTTCGATCACCCTGCCCAAAAGACAATATCCAAAATTGGAATAGGCATAGCGTTCGCCAGGATCAAAATCGAGCTGCCTGCCCAGCATATTTCGAATCACGATGTCGGTGGTGGCTGGGGGAGGCGACATGGCATGTTCGGCAAAAGCGATAGACCGGAACATCGGATCAAAGGATTTGCCACGATCAAAACCGGCGGTGTGATGAAGAAGGTGCGTCAGGGTGATTTTATTCCAACGCGGATCTATTTTTTCTCCATCAAGTGGCTTCTGGACGAGGTGTCCAAGAATGGGGTCGTCAAGCCGGATTTTGCCCATTTCCGAAAGCTTGACTATCGCCATCGCCGTGATCGGTTTGGACAAACTTGCGATCCGCAAAAGGGTTTGAGGCCGCATCGGTTCCCCGGCAAGTCCCTTGTCCTCATCCGGTTTGACCGCCCAACCATAGCCCGCCGAGTATACCAGCCTGTCATCCCGGACGATGGCGAGAGCCGCGCCTGGAATTCCTTGTTCCTTGAGAAACGACCGCATCAGTTTGTCAAAAGGCTCAAAGCGGGAATCGGGCTTCCCCACCTTTGGGAGATTGTCCATTTCCCCACGAGCCCAAGCCTCCGGGCATCCACCCAAACCAACAGCCAAAATGGACAATAAGGCAAAAGATCGGCACATTCGCGGTTTCTCCCGGTCCCCTCCATCCTATCTGGTGGCTGATTGGAATAAAATGAAAACAACCCAACAGGAATCGACGCATGTTCATGTCCTTTGACCCGCTTTACTTCTTGTTTCTGGCACCCGCCATGCTTTTGGGATTTTGGGCCCAGATGCGGGTAAAAACCGCTTATTCCCAGGCAAGCATGATCTCCGCCACCTCGGGCTTCACAGGCGCCCAGACCGCAAGGCACCTTCTGGATAGTCAGGGGCTCAATGATGTCGCCGTGGAGCCGGTCGCGGGTTACCTGACTGATCACTACGATCCCACAAGCCGCACCCTGCGCTTAAGCGATGGGGTTTACGACAGCAATTCGATTGCCGCATTGGGCATTGCCGCGCATGAGGCTGGCCACGCATTCCAACACGCCCAAAACGACCCGATGCTCATGGCAAGAAACGCCATTGTCCCGCTGGCGGGCATCGGCTCGAACCTTGGCTGGATCATGATCACCATCGGCTTTACCCTGGCCATAATGCATTCCCGTTTGGGACAGCCGATTGCGCTTTTGGGAATCGCGGTTTTTTCGTTAACCGTCGTTTTTCAACTTGTCAATTTGCCTGTCGAGTTCGATGCCAGTCGGCGCGCCCGCAAAGCCCTTTTGCAATATGGACTAATACACCAAAGCGAGGATGCGGTGGTGGGGAATGTTTTGGATGCGGCAGCCTGGACCTATGTCGCGGCAACCTTAAGTTCCGTTTCCCAACTCCTCTATTTTTTGGTCCGTTTGGGAATCCTCAACCAGTCGGATCGTGACAACGACCGCTAGCAAGCTCGCCCCCCCCCACCCAAACATTAAATGGCCGCGGTTCCAAAGGGATAAACCCACCTCTGGTCAGGATTTAGGCAAGGACTTGGCCCGGGATCGCCTTGAGCGGGTCTTGTGGCGAGGTATAATAATTTGCACCCACTTTGATTGACCCTGATTTTTGCCTGGTCAAACCATAATGGTGGGAGGCTCATCGGATCCTCACCGGTGGTCAAAGCATTCTCAGGTTGGATAGTCCGAAGTGGGTGGCCCATGAATTCCCGGTCGCGTTTCTCGTTGGGTTGTGTGATTTGTGGGCTCATTTTGGCCCTTTGCGCGCTTGGTTCCCCGGGTTGGGAAGTTCGTCCGGCGCCCGTGGCAACCCCCATGAATCCGGCGAACGCCGCCCCCACGCCCCCGCAAAAACTCGAATACAATCGCGACATTCGTCCGATTTTTGCCGAAACCTGTTTCGCCTGCCATGGCCCCGATAGCGCCGCCCGCAAAGCGGATTTGCGCCTCGACCGGCGGGATGCGGCGATAAAGTCGGGCACACTCGTCCCGGGGAAGCCCGATGAAAGCGAGATCATCACCCGCCTTTTCGAGAGCGACTCCTCAAAGGTCATGCCGCCTCCCAACTCCCACAAGGTGCTGACCCCCAAGCAAAAGCAAACGCTCAAGGATTGGGTCGCCCAGGGAGCCGAATATCAGCTTCACTGGTCGTTTCTTGCCCCCAAGCGCCCGGCCCTGCCCGAGGTAAAGAACAAGACCTGGGTGAGGAACCCGATCGACCAGTTTATCCTCGCCGGCCTTGAGGCCAATGGTCTCTCGCCCGCTCCCGAAGCCGACAAACGCACCCTGGCCCGCCGGGTCAGCCTTGACCTCAATGGTCTTCCACCCGAGCCCGCCATGGTTGAGGAATTTGTCGCGGACAACTCCCCTAATGCCTACGAGAACTATGTGGACCGACTGTTGGCCCGTCCGCAATGGGGGGAACATCGGGGACGCTATTGGCTGGATGCGGCCCGTTATGCGGACAGTCACGGCATCCATTTTGACAACTTCCGTGAAATGTGGAGCTATCGGGAATGGGTGATTCGGGCCCTCAACAAAAACATGCCTTTCAACCAGTTCACCCTGGAACAACTTGCGGGTGATTTGCTGACCGATTCCTCCCTGGATCAAAAAATCGCGACGGGTTTCAATCGCTGCAACATCACCACAAGCGAGGGGGGCGCGATCTCGGAGGAATATCTGGTCCTTTACGCCCGCGACCGGACCGAAACAACCGCCCAGGTTTTCCTTGGATTGACCGCCGGATGCGCGGTCTGCCACGACCACAAATTCGATCCAATCAGCATGAAGGACTTTTACTCCCTGTCGGCGTTCTTCAACAACACCACCCAGGCCGCAATGGATGGCAACGCCAAGGATACCCCCCCGATCATCCCCGTACCAAAATCCGAGGACCGTGATCTGTGGGCCAAAGTTATCAAGGATCTCGAAGAGGCCAAAAAGGTGGCCGCCGCGGGAAAAAAAGAGGCGCAACCCCGTTTTGACAAATGGCTCGCCTCCGTGAAGGTTGATGAATTGCGCCAAAAATTGCCCACCACCGGCCTTGCGATTCACGCGCCTTTCAACGAAGGAAAAGGAAACGCCGTCGAAATCACGGTCGCGGGCAAACCCCGCAAAATCGAGGCGACCGGCACCACATGGGTTGCCGAAAAAGGGAAATCGCAAAAGGAACTCTCATTCAAAACTCCCGGTGGCATTTTCGTCCCGGATGTGGCGGATTTCGAGCGGGACCAGAAATTCTCGTTCGGTGCCTGGGTTTATGTACCACGGGGCATCACCTACGGCGCGATCTTCGCCAAAATGGAGCCCGCTCCCGCCCACCGTGGTTGGGACCTCTGGTTCGAGAATGGCCGCATCGGCTCCCATCTGGTCTCGACCTGGCCCACCAACACCATCAAGGTGATCAGCAAGCAATCGGTCAACCAGGGTGCATGGCACCATGTGTTCCTGACCTATGATGGATCTTCCAAAGCGGAAGGAGTCCGGATATTCCTGGATGGGATCCTTCAGGAAACGGAGATCGCCAACAACACCCTGACACAGTCGCTCAAGTCCAAAGTCCCCCTCCGCTTCGCCCGTCGCGAGGTCGCCGAGGCGCTTCCAAACATCCGCCTTGCCGATGTCCGGATCTATGACCGAACTCTTTCCACCGAGGAAATCGCGCATTTGGGCAAACTTTCCAAAGTGATCGAACTTCTGGCCAAGGATGCCAAAGAGAGAAAACCCGCGGAAAAGAATGAACTATTCGACTGGTGGATGGCATCGATGGACGCCCCTTCGATGGAAATGGCCAAAAAGGTCGAGTCGCTTGATCGCCAGGAGAAAGAGATCCGCGCCCGTGGCACCATCGCCCACATCATGGTCGAAAAATCTATGGAGGCCCAAGCCTTCATTCTGGCCCGGGGCGAATACGACAAAAGAAAGGACGCGGTCAAGGCCTCCACTCCGGAAGTGCTTCACCC
>CAWUOD010000016.1:0-15367 GCA_963923115.1 uncultured Singulisphaera sp. | reverse complement strand
CGGGCTTGATCCGAAAATAGGCGTTTGCCACCATGATTTACCATGGCGGATTCGTCGTGTTGGGTGGAAAGAACAACTGTATGAATGCGAAGGGGCGTGCCATCCGCTTTATATTCAACAGTTACCTGGCTTTTGGCATCGGGACGAATCCAAGGAATCTCACCAGATTCTCTCAATTTTGCGTGATTTTCAACGAGTCGATGGGCAAGATAAATCGGAAGAGGCATAAGGGTTTTTGTTTCGGTGCAAGCAAATCCGAACATCATTCCCTGATCGCCGGCACCACCTGTATCCACGCCCGCAGCAATATCAGGCGATTGTGAGTGGATGTGGCACATTACCTGGCAGGTATCAGCGGCAAAACCAATTTTGGGATCAGTGTAGCCAATTTTCCTGATGGTATCCCGAACGATTTTGTCAACAGTGGCCCGCGATAAATCGGCTGTGGTGGTAATTTCTCCAGAGACCACGGCCAAATCGGTGGTGACCATGGTTTCACAAGCCACCCGGCTCATCGGGTCCGTCGCAAGGCAGTGATCAAGGATGGCATCGGAAATTTGGTCGGCAACCTTGTCAGGGTGGCCCATTGAGACAGATTCGCTGGTGAAAAGGTAAGTGTCACTCACGGAGTACGGTCCTTTGACCTAGGGGATAAATTGGTTCGGTGACTGCCAAGAATTAGGAATTCCCCAAAAGTGGCCTCCACTCGGCTGTCCTTATTGGCAAAATTATAGGAAAGAAAAGTTATTGCGCTTTGGAATTTCGGGGCGGTTTTTCTTTTTTTCATTGCAAAGGTTCCTCATGAGCTTGCCAGAGGATGATCGAACACTTGCGTCAGGATCCATGGGACAATTCCAAAAGAATTCCAACGCCAAAGATCAGGAGTCCACCTTGGCGCCTGGTTCCACTGTTTTTGAAAATTTGGAATCCGCGTTTTCGGCAAATCCCAAGGCAAAAGTAAAACCGGATGAAAGTGACCAAACTCTGCCTATTGGCGGAATGGTTGTCCCAATGGCTCGGGTTTCTGATTTAACACTTCCGGTTGGTAGTCGGAATTCCAATGATCGATCTGAGGCAACAACGCCTTCAGTGGAAGGCTTGGAATCCATGGAAACCTTGCCGCCAAATTTCCGACCAGGTGCTTCTGAAGCGACTCTGGCGCCCGGGAGTGCCGTGGCAAAGGATGATTTCACTTTGCCAGTCGGAAATTTTGGCGCGGATTCCATGCCAACCTTGGCGCCCGGAGCAACCACGAGCCAGATTGGTGATAAAACCTTGGCCCCGGGTCACGGGTTAGACACAGTGAAGGAGTCTATTGCTACTAAAGGGCAGTTGTCCACGGTAAGACTTGCGGATTTAAAGGGTGGGAAAACAGAGCAACAAAGTCAGGTGATTGACTCCAAGGGGGCAAAGCTTCCTTTGGTGCCCGGTTACGACATTTTGGGGGAACTGGGCCGGGGTGGGATGGGTGTGGTTTACCGTGCCAAGCAGCGCGGTTTGGGGCGTATGGTTGCCCTGAAAATGGTATTGAATTCCCAGGCCAGCCAGGAAGAGTTGGATCGTTTTATGCTTGAAGCTCAGGCCGTCGCCACGGTTGAGCATCCGAACATAGTGCAGATTTATGATGTTGGAGAGCATGACGGACTTCCCTACTTTTCGCTCGAATTTGTAGACGGAGGGCCCCTCGATTCCAAACTTAAAAACGAGCCGCAGGATCCTGTGTTTTCTGCCACAATTATGGCCAAAGTTTGTCGAGCCATGGGTTTTGCGCATTCGAAAAAAATCTTGCATCGCGATCTCAAACCCGCAAATGTCCTTTTGACAAAAGGTGGTGAACCAAAAATTACGGACTTTGGGCTGGCAAAGCAGATGGATGCCCCAGACGAGGGGCATACAAAGGCAGGTTCCATTATGGGGACCCCAAGCTATATGCCTCCGGAACAGGCGGAAGGTAAAGCGAAGGACCTCACTAATCTTGCTGATGTGTATAGCCTTGGCGCATTGCTGTACGAGTTCATAACTGGTCGTCCGCCCTTTAAAGGTCGAACTCTATTGGAAACCCTCCAACATGTTCGAACAAAAGAACCGGTTGCTCCAAGTCAGCTCCAGCCAAGTGTCCCTCCGGATTTGCAAACGGTATGCTTAAAAGCTTTGGAAAAGGATCCGGCAAAGCGTTACCCTTCCGCCGAGGAAATGGCTGAGGACCTGGAGGCCTTCCTCCGGGGAGATCCAATAAAAGCAAGGCCAACCAGTCGCTTGGAAAAAACGATTCGATGGGCTCGCCGAAACAAGCCCCAAGCTGCAGTTATCGCAATGGGTTTGGCGATGTTTTTTTTGTTAATCGTTGGAGCAATTGTTTTTCTGGGATTGGACGCCCACAACCAAAGATTGCGGGCTGAACGAATCGAGTCTATTGAGGGGCAAAGGAGTGATGCCGAATCGTTGCTTTTGGGTGCGATTGACAAGGGCGAGCAAGGGGATTGGACCAAGTCTCTTGCTGATTGTAAGCTGGCGTTGGCAGCTTTGGGGGATTTGACCGAACTGGATGAAATTCGCCAGCGTGTTCAAAATCAATTCAATATTGCGCAAGCCCATGTTGATACTGATGCGCGTGCGGCCGAGTTTGATGGGCTTATTGAAAAAGCCTATTTTGCCGCGACGGATCTAACCGGGAAAACGCCGGCGCAAAATACCGATGAAGTACTAGAGAATTCTCAAAAAGCACTTGCTTTGTTTGGGGTTCGGGTGGGCGATGAAACATTCAGTCCAAAGTTTGGTGAACATTTTCTTGAGGGCCAAAAAAAACGAATAATGGATGAGTGCGCCGCCTTGCTTCTTTTGGTGGCTTCCAGGCAAATGGATAAGGATTACACGCAAAACAATTCTTTTGAAAAGGCATTGGCTTTTTTGAATTTGGCGCAAAAGTCCGGTGTAGGGGAAAAAGTTCGTCATTTGTACAAGGCACAGTACTACCAAATCCTGGCGAATAGGGGTGACAAAAAAAATCAGGTTTTGGCTGAAAATGAGCGGTTGGCGGCAAGCAAGCTCAGTCCCCAGGGGCCCAGGGAATGGTTTATTCTTGGGGATGACCAATTTCGGAAGGGCGAATTTGAAAAAGCATCAGAGTCATTTGCGAAAGCTTCGCGCTTGAGTCCAACGGATTTTTGGGCAACCTACTACCAGGCTGTGACCGCCATTCGCAGTGAATCCTGGGCCGAGGCGCGCGCCCTCCTTTTGAATTGTCTTGGAAAAAAGGAGGATTTTGGATTTTGCCATGTGCTTATTGGTATCGCTGAAGGAAAGCTCAAACAGTTTGATGATTCGCACCATTCCTTTGTTCGGGCCGTGGAACTCCTTGGCGGGGAAACCCAAGGTGTTCTGGTGAACAGGGCCGCCATTTTTTTTGACCAGGGCAAAATAGTAAATGCAGAACAGGATCTTCGTAAGGCTATAAAAGCGGAACCCACAAATTGGGTTGCCCTTGATAACCTGGGTGTTTTGCTTCGCGGTCAGGAAAAGTATTTGGAGGCTACAAACTGCTTTCTGCAAGCCGACAAAGTCGCCAGAGGCGAACTTGGCCCCATGCGCCACCTTGCTGGTGTTATGGGAGAACTTGACCCTCCCAGGTGGAAAGAAAGTGAAAAAATTCTTGATACGGTCATTTCAAAAGAAAATGATCCAATAAAGCGTGCCAGTGATTTCATGGCATTAGCCCGCGTAAAGATCGCCTTGAAAGACCTTGAGGGCGCAAGAACCGTTTTGGATACAGCCTTGGGGCTTGATAAACAAAACGCGCTGATCTGGCTGCTTCATGGTTGGGTTGTGAATGAAATAGCTTCAAAAAAGGATCTTGTTAATCGATCATCATCGATTGCTGATTATAGGCAGGCGCTTGAGTCCTACAATCGTGGATTTGACCTTGCATCCAAGGGCAGGGGGGATGAATCCGGCCAGAGTAATTTGTCCCGGTTTTTCAAAAAATTGAACCCAAATAACCCTGATGAAAATATCGAGTCGAACCTTATCAGGGCAAGGGGCTTGGTTAGGGCCAGGCTTGGTGATTACGGCAGCGCATTGTCTGACTATTCCCGCAGTCTTGAGCTAAATGGGGGCCAACCTGGGCTTCGAACCCGAAGGGCGACAGCGCTGATAAGTAAATGGCGTGAAATCGCTCTTTCAGACTACAACGAGGGAATAAAGCTTAATCCAAATGATAGGGAGCTTTACGCGGGTCGGGCTTATGTGCAGGCGCTACTGGGTGACCATAAAGGGGCTGCAAAGGATGTTGGGACCGCAACTGGAGGGACTGGCCAGATTCCTTGGCCTGTTCGGGTTAACTGTGCCGGGGCAATGGCGCAAGCATATCGGGTTGCCAAAAATCCCTTAAGTGGTGGTAAACCTTCTGATCCACAAACCCAGGAAAAGTACCTGTTAATGGTTTGGGGTTTGCTTGAGAACGCCATGAATAGCTTTCCCCCTGAGAAAAGGGGAGCATGGTGGTCATCCTTCGTTGAACCGGATGATGCCTTTGACCCTGTTCGTGGAATGACGGATTGGAACAATCTGAAAAAGCGTTGTTCGACGCCCTTTAAGGCAAACCAGGGGTCTTAATGGCCCCATTCTCCAAATTGTTGGCAGCCCCAGAATGATTGGTTGTATTATCAGCCAATTCCTTGGCTTCCTTCTGATGCCTTTTTTTTTCTTCCCAGGCAAGAAGTCCGGGGCGTATGGATTTGATGTGTTTTTCGAGTAGTGTTATATCATCAATTTCAACACTATCCCTAC
The DNA here is from genome assembly GCA_963923115.1 of uncultured Singulisphaera sp. Classification (GTDB taxonomy): domain Bacteria; phylum Planctomycetota; class Planctomycetia; order Gemmatales; family Gemmataceae; genus SYLG01. The sequence continues at coordinate 10,582 of CAWUOD010000016.1, read as the reverse complement.
GTGTGTACTTTCGACGCAGTGTGCTTAATACATTTTCCCACATTGCAAGGGTAGGATTTCTGTAAAGTTCCCATTCACTCCGCCTTTTGTACCGGACATAGAAAGTCCAAACTTTTGCGAAGTGCCTTGCTTCAATATACCATTTTTCACCTGTTTCCGGGTGAGGTTCATTCCACTGAATTTCAATACTCATAAAGAGTGGTTCTCCAGGGATCCAAGCCATGTGGCCAAATCAGGTGGAAGTGGCATGTCAAAATTCATGTTTGCACCTGTGACAGGATGCACAAATCCAAGGGCTTCGGCGTGAAGGGCAAGTCTTGGGGCTCCACTTTTTTCCAAATACTCAAAGCCCCCAAGACTTTTTCGGTAAACGGGTTCACCACAGAGGGGGTGTCCGTTTTCCGAAAGATGAATTCGTATTTGGTGGGTTCGTCCGGTTTCGAGACGGCACTCAATCATGGAATAATTGCCAATTCGCTTGCGCAATTTGACATGAGTAACCGACTGTTTTCCTAGCCCAGGCAGGGTTGTGCTACCTCTTCGGCCATCCCCGCGGTCCCGGACAAGATGGCTTTGAAAAGATTGGTCAGGGATTTGTCCGGGAATTACTGCCACATACCTTCTGTGAATTGTGTGCTCCCGAAACTGGACCCCCAAGCCCCTTTCGGCATCAACAGTACGGGCAAACACCATCAGTCCACTGGTTTCCTTGTCCAATCGGTGAACAATTCTCAGTCTGTGCGTCTTGCCAACTGATGGGCGGGGATCGCGTTTTTTAATTATGTCCGGGAGAATTTCCTCAAGAGTAGGGGAAAGGGCTCGGCGCTCTGCCGTCCAATCCCTTTCTGCTGGATGCCTTACGGACGAAATTCCTGATGGTTTTTCAACAACCACCAGGTGAATGTCCAAATGCCGAATAGTCACACCATGTTCCAAAGGTTTTTTGGGGGCAGGTGAAGAGAGAATGGTTATGGATTCCCCGGGATGAATCCGACGGGCAGGATCCCGGCAAACCATGCCGGAAATTTCGACCATCCGTGCATCTACCAAATGTTTGGCTTTAGCCCACGAAAGTCCCCTTTTGTCTCGAACAAATGCTGCCACCGTGGCCCCTTCGTAATTGGGTTCCACTTCAAAAATATCTTTGCTCATTTTTTCAAAGGCTCATTGTGGGTTTCGGCTTTTGCCAGAATTACGCCCTGGTTTAATGCCGCGGGCCGCCGTCGCTCGACCTGGGCGATACCCTTTTGTCCGTGACTCGTTTTTGTTTTTGCCATTTGGGCCCGGTGTGGGGACCCTGTGATAATGATCGCCGTTGACTTCGGATTTGCTTCCCGATTGATTTGCTTTTTCTTCTCGTTTTTTTAGCGCTTGCTCGGGGGGCTTGGCTGGAATGAGGGCATCGCAGCCACCACCAATCAAATCAACTCGCCCAGCTTGAACAAGGGCATCCCGCACTTCGAACCAGTTTTCAGGTTTAAAAAATTGAAGCAAAGCACGCTGTAATTGTCGGTCTTTTAACTTTTTTGAGATATTTACTTCCTTAAGTGACATGGGATCAATCCCCGTGTAATACATACACGTGGCCAAGTCGTAGGGGGCCGGGATGAAGTCCTGCACCTGGTCAGGACGGTAACCGTTTTTTTTGAGGAACACAGCCAAGTCAATCATGGCATGAATATCAGAACCTGGGTGGCTGGAAATAAAATAGGGCACCAAGTATTGTTTGGGTTTACCAGCCCGGATGCTTGCCTGTTTGAATGCTTTTGCAAAACCCAAAAAATTGACATTCCTGGGTTTTTTCATCAGGTCAAGAACAAGTGGATCAACAGCTTCAGGGGCCACTTTTAAATGGCCACCAACATGGTGGGTTGCAAGTTCTTCAAGATAATCCGGGGAAAGCTGGGCCAGGTCCATTCGAACGCCACTTGCTACAAGCACTTTTTTAATCCCTTTCTGCTCCCGGGATTTACGCATTAGTTGAATCAAGGGTTTATGATCCGTACCCAAAAGCTTGCAAATGGTCGGATGGACGCAGGATAGTCGATGGCACCTTGCTTCAACCTCAGGTTTTGTGCACCGCATACGATACATATTTGCGGTAGGGCCACCAATGTCACTTACAGTCCCTTTGAAGTTGGGGTCCTCTGCTATGGATTTCAATTCCCCAAGTATGGATTCCTCCGAACGGGATTGGATGATTCGCCCTTGATGGGCCGTTATCGAGCAAAAAGTGCAACCCCCAAAGCAACCACGCATTATGGTCACCGAATCCTTGATCATCTCGAATGCCGGAATTGGCTCGGAATATTTTGGATGGGGGCGGCGGGAAAATGGCAGGCCGTAATGCCTGTCCATTTGCGGGGTATCAAGGGGGAGGGAAGGTGGTTGGCAAACGATAGCCTGATCGCCGTGGTATTGGACCAAAGTTTTGGCATTAAAGGGATTTGTGTTCGCGTGGATGATTCTGGTCGCTTGCACAAAGGCCATTTTGTCAGTTTTAACCTGTTCAAAAGAGGGAACAAGCTCCAATACCCCTTGCCGTTGTCCAGTTAATTCCCGCACGAAAATTTTTTCTTCCAGCTCCTTCAAGGCCAAATTTGGTGCCAGTTCTTTTGATGGCGTGTCTTTTGCGCCCAAAGCAAAAGCAACTCCTCGCATATCGCGGAGTTGAGTGACTGTTTCTCCCTGATTAATTCGTTTTGCAATTTCAACGATGGGTAACTCTCCCATCCCGTAAACGACAAGGTCTGCTTTGGAATCAAGTAGTATGGATCTCTTTACGGAATCAGACCAGTAATCGTAATGTGCAAGGCGCCTCAAAGAGGCTTCAACGCCTCCCGCAATTACCGGGATTCCGGGAAAAGCTTCCCTGGCGCGCTGACAATACACCAAGGTCGCCCTGTCCGGACGAAGGCCAATTTTGCCTCCGGGGGAATAGGCGTCGTCGTTGCGCACTTTTCGATTTGCGGTGTAATGGTTGATCATCGAATCCATGTTGCCGGCGCTAATGGCAAAAAAGAGTCGGGGTTTACCAAATTGTCGCCATGGATCGCAGCTTTTCCAGTCCGGTTGGCTTAGGACTGCAACCTTAAAACCGGCAGCTTCCAGGCTCCGGACCAAAATGCCGGCAGCAAAACTCGGGTGGTCGATGTAAGCATCCCCAGAGACAAAAACAATGTCCACCTCATTCCAACCGCGCGATTTCATTTCCTGGAAATCAGTCGGGGCAAGAGGGGTCGGCAAATTTCCCAAATTCGACGGGGGCGATGCTTGGCTCACAGCTAACGGAATCTTTTGCAAAAGAGGACCCCCCCTGGATTGCCTTGCCTCTATTTTAACCGAAATAATCGATTGGGGCCTGAACCTCTTGGGAATTGGTGGTTATTTTCCTTCCGGGGCAATTCCCAGCTCGGAAATTCGCCTGTAGAGGGAACTAAGAGCCATATCCAATCGTTTCGCCGCCTCTTTTTTATCAGGATATATATTAAGAATTCTTTGAATATGGCGCTTTTCAAATCGCATCACAGCGGCATCCAGGGAGTCTACCGCTCCCGGATCATCTGTCTCTTCTACCAAATCCGCCGGAAGATCCTCAATTCTTATTAATGGGTCATCGCATAGGATTACGGCCCTTTGGATTGTGTTTTCGAGTTCCCGAACATTTCCTTTCCAGCGTGCGTTTCGGAGAATTCTCATTGCATCATGGTCTATACCAACAATTCGTTTTCCCATCTTGCGGCTGTGTCGACCAATGAAAAGTTCCACAAGGGCAGGGATATCTTCCCGTCGGTCCCTTAATGGCGAAATCGCCAGCACAATCACACTTAAACGGTAATAGAGATCTTCTCGAAATTGCCCAGACTCAACCAGTTTTTTTAAATCCTTGTTGGTTGCTGTTACAATCCGGGCGTGAAACTGGATGGGTTCATTCGCTCCTACTGGAAAAACCTCTTTTTGCTCAATTGCCCTCAAAAGTTTCGCTTGAAGAGCAGGGTTTAGCTCGGCTACCTCATCAAGGAAGACCGTGCCTGTTCCTGCATGGAGAAAGACGCCGGGTTGGTCCCTATCCGCACCGGTAAAAGCACCTTTTCGGTGACCAAAAAGTTGGTTTTCCAGTAGATCCTTGGGAATGGCGGCGCAATTAACAGCAATCCATCTGGATGGGAGTTTTCGTGGATCACGGGAACCTGCTCTAACCTCAGTTTTTGCATCAATAGGGTCTTCCGGGTTTGCAATTTGGTGAATTCGCCTGGCTATTAGTTCCTTCCCTGTCCCCGATTCACCATTTATTAAGACAGTAGATCCTGTCGGGGCAACTTTTTCGACCAATCGGAATAGTGCCCGCATCTCCGGGCCCGTGCCGATGATTTCGTCAACGGCTTCCACGCGGTGAAGTTCGCGCCTTAACCAGCGGTTTTCCTGAGCAATCCGGCGATGCTCCAGCAATTTGGTGATTTTTTCAATCAATTCATCCAAAAGGATTGGTTTAATAAGGTAGTCGTGGGCTCCCCTTTGGAAGGCTTCCACTGCAGTTTCAACGGCGCCGTAAGCGGTAATCAAAAGGACATGAGTCTCGGGTGTGGTAAGGGCCAAATGATCCAAAAGTTGAAGGCCGTTTTTTCCGGGAAGTTGAATGTCACAAAGGCAAATATCAAAGAAGGATTTGGAAGCGAGCTCCATTGCTTTTTCGGCGGAAGGCGCCACCGAGACATCGTACCCCTCCCCGGCAAGGCATTCCGCCAAGGTTTCCCTGATCAATATTTCATCATCCACCAATAGGATTCGCACGGTTTCGATTGGTTGATTTGCGGACATTTCAGAACTCATTGGTTAATAATCTCTGCCTTGATTTCCGGGATGGGTAGTGAAACGATGAATCGGGCACCCGAGGAAGCCATTTCATATTCCAAACTGCCACCCTGCTCGCTAATTACCTTTCGGGAAATAAACAGTCCCAATCCAGTGCCATTTCGTTTGGTGGTTGTGTGTGGACTAAACAGGAGGGGAACAATTTCAGGTAGCACGCCGGGACCATCATCGACAACAGCGATCCGAAAACCGCCCTTGAATGGGATGTGTTCCAGTGTGACATGGCCTTCTGGCCCCGAGGCATCAATCGCATTGAGTAGTAAATTCAGGAATACTTGCACCAATTCGTCCCGAATCACCGTAAAGGTTGGTAGCATGTCCACGGAGGTTGGAATTGCAATTCGCCCTGCGGTCCTTTTGTAATATTTGGCGATATTGATAGCCTCGTTAAGAATATCCCGCAAAGTTGTGCGAATGGGAGATCTCGCGGAAGGTCTGCTAAACTCCAAAAGCTCCTTTAAAGTTGTCCGGATTCGGGTGAGTTGCCCCGAAATGAGTTCCAGTTTTTCCCGAGTGTAATCATCCGGTTGGCGCTTTTGCAGGATTTGAACAATTGCGGAAATTCCAGTCAAAGGGTTTCCGACTTCGTGGGCTACACCAGCTGCAATCAAACCAAAACCTGCCATTTTTTCCTGTTGTAAAACCATAGCTTGGGCGGATTGGAGTTGTTGGCTCCTCTCCTGAATTCGCACTTCAAGAGCGGCTTGGCTTTCCCAAAGGGCTTTGTTAAGCCCAACCAGGCTCTCCCTGGCGCTTCGCAGAAGTCCTGCAAGGGATTGGCTTGCCCATGTAACCCATGCCAGTATCACTGGGGTAAGAAGTGTTACAATTCCGAATTGCTCCGGGTGGATGCCAAGCATGACGCCGAAACTAACCCAATGAAAAAGGCAGCAAATGTATGAAGTAAATCGTCCATATCTTAGTGAGCAGCATAATATGGAAAGAAAATAATAGTAGCGAAATATGCTTTCTGGTCCTTTGTCAAAGTGACAAAGTAGTCCAATAAAAACGGATTCGGCTATTGCAATAATGATAGGCTGATTTCCAAGAAAAATTCGCCCAAACCAACTGTAAAATGTGTCAAGTAAAGTGTAACCAAGTCCTAGTAATAAAATGGCGTCGAGAGTTGCCTGGTTAAAGTAGTCTTTACCTGGAAAGTTGGCCACAACTGCGCCAAGAATCAGCCCAAACCATCGAATTCTAACGACGATGGATTCGGAAGCAACTTCAAGGGAGGCGGCTCCCATTGTTCCATTTCCGTTTTTGGTAATTTCCCCGGGAAATGAGCGTTGGGATCCTGTTCCGTTTTGGTTACCGCCCTGGGAAGGGAGCGAATTCAAATCCCCGGGCTTGTTCATTTGGATTCCGGAGTTGCAGTGGTTCTGCCAATTGAGTGGTAAACCAACCCTGCCGCTGTTACATTCGAAGGTTTGTAAAGATTCCTGCCGTCGATAATTACTTTGTCTTTAAGTTTTTCAAATAATAAAGTAAAATCCGGGTTTCTGAATTCTTGCCATTCCGTGCAGATTACGAGCACATTTGCCCCTTGTACAGCATCCATGGGTTTGATTGCATATTCAATATTGTTTCCGTGAATTTCGCGGACATTTGGCATCGCTTCCGGGTCATGAACCTGAATTTGGCATCCAATTTCCAAAAGGTCCCGAATCAAGGCCAGTGCGGGCGCTTCGCGAATGTCATCTGTCCGGGGCTTGAAAGCGAGGCCCCAGATGGCAATTGTCTTTCCGGAAAGGCTTTCACCAAAATATTGGCGCAGCTTGTTGAAAAGAACGCACTTTTGGCGTTCGTTTACCTCATCCACCGCACCCATCAAAAGGGAGGGCTGGCCTGTTTCCCGGGCCATGTGGATCACAGCACGAATATCCTTCGGGAAGCAACTTCCTCCATACCCAGCCCCTGGAAACAAAAATTGAAATCCAATTCGCTCGTCGTGTCCAATACCCCGCCTGACATCATTTATGTCCGCATTGACAGCCTCGCAAAGGTTTGCCATCTCGTTGATGAAGCTGATTTTGGTTGCCAGCATAGCGTTGGCGACATATTTGGTCATTTCTGAACTTTCAGGGCTCATTATGAGGAATGGCTTTTCAGTCCGCAAAAAAGGACGGTATAGATCATGTAATTCCTCCGCGACGGCTGCATCCCTGACCCCAACCACAACCCGGTCTGGTTTGGTGAAATCGTCTATTGCCGCACCCTCTTTAAGAAATTCAGGGTTACTTGACACATCAACCCTGCATTTCGCGGATTTGAGTATTTCCGCCACTTTGGCATTGGTTCCCACGGGGACAGTGCTTTTAACAACAACAATTTTTGGGGTTTCGATTACATTTGCAAGCGATTTGGCAACAGCAAAAACGGTTCGTAGGTCTGCTGAACCGTTTTCTGATTGGGGGGTTCCTACCGCGATAAAAATAATCCTTGCCTTTCGAATACCCTCTTCCAACTGTGTGGTGAAGGCAAGTCGTTCTTCCCGGATGTTCCGACGAACCAATTCCTCAAGTCCCGGTTCATAAATTGGAATGATTCCATCCCGAAGGCGGGCAATTTTTGCCTCATCAATGTCGATACATGTTACATTGTTGCCACTTTCTGCAAGGCAAGTTCCAGTAACAAGGCCAACATATCCTGTGCCGATGATTGCAATGTTCATTGGATGCCAAGCTTTCTTAAATCAGCAAATGTCTGGTAGCAGTTCACATTCAGGGCGCGAAAACCAATCCTCCCACAAATCCTCAATGGTTTTGGAGAGGGCTATTTCAGGCGACCACCCTACGGAAGTTTTGATTTTCGAAATATCCGCCAAAAGTACCGGTGGATCGGATTTACGGAAAAGCTGAGGGTCTGGAATTATCTCTGGGGTAATACCGGTAATACGATTCAGGTGTTCGATTACGGTTCCCAGGGAAGTTGCTGTCCCGGATCCGAGGTTGTACGCTTCGCCGGATTTTCCCGATTGAAGGAGGCGGATATATCCTCTTGCGATATCTCTTGCATCAGTAAAATCCCTGGATGAGGAAAGGTTGCCTGTTCGCAGGATTTTGGGAATCAACCCCTTTTTCATCGCGGCAAATTGCCTTGCGAAACTGGAAACAGCAAATTTTGCAGATTGGCCAGGGCCCAAATGATTGAAGGGGCGGGCACGAATTATGAAAAGACCGGGGTCCTTGCATGCCAAATGACATAAAAGATCCGCACAGGCCTTTGTTGCCGCATACGCATTAGGAGGATTTAGGGGCTCCGATTCACAACTTTTGGCGCCTGGAGATGATGGATTTCCGTAAGACAAACCGGTTCCAACAAACAAGAGTAAGGCCTTCGGGCATGTTTGGGCGATCGAATCCAGGAGAATCCGCGTTCCTTCAAAATTTGATTTCCACAAAGAGGCCGATCCCAATCCCCCGGAACCTGCAAAAGAATCAGCCGCCAAATGCACTATTGCATCCGGCTCAAATCGCCTTAACGCTTTAACAGGGGTTTGATCCAGTTCAGGGTTCCAGGTTTCAAGCAAAGCTGTTTTTCCAGTCCCCAAAACCAATGGTGGCGAAGGCGTTCGGGAGGTGCCAAACACCTCCCATCCCGCCTCCACTCCCAATCGGCCAAGATGGAGACCAACAAAACCCCGAATACCCGTAATCAAAAGTCTCATTGGGAAGCCCGGGGTAAAGTTCGAAACTTAAAGCCTGGAACCGTATTGCTTTTGGTAATATTCACGGTAGGCACCAGACCGAACCCTGGCGACCCATTCGCTGTTTTGTTGGTACCAAGCAATTGTTTCACGGATTCCCGCTTCGAATTTGACTACAGGCGCCCAACCAAGCTCGGATTCCGCTTTTGCGCAATCGATTGCATATCTTCTATCGTGGCCAGGGCGATCCTGAACATACTTGATTAGGGTTTGGGGTTTATCAAGAAGTCGCAGAAGGGTTTTGGTTAATTCCATGTTGGTTAGTTCGCATCGGCCTCCAAAATTGTAGACCTCCCCGGGTTTGCCATTCTTCCATGCGGCGTACACCCCGGAACAATGATCCAAAACATGAATCCAGTCCCTTATTTGCATTCCATCGCCGTAAACTGGTACTTGCTGATTATTCAAAAGATTGGAGATGAATAACGGAATAATTTTCTCAGGGAATTGAAAAGGTCCATAGTTGTTTGAGCATCTGGTGATAACTGCTGGGAATCCAAATGTATGGCAGTACCCACGAACCAACATGTCAGCACCAGCTTTGCTCGCGGAGTATGGACTGTTGGGAGCCAAAGGCGTGGACTCTGTAAAAAAACCCGTCGCCCCAAGCGATCCATAAACCTCGTCCGTTGAAACCTGAACAAATTTGCGGACATTTGATTTTTTGGACAGGTCCAAAAGGATTTGGGTACCCACCACATTGGTTTGTATGAATGGACCGGAATCGAGAATGCTCCGATCAACATGGCTTTCTGCAGCAAAATGAATTACCGAGTCGATTGGGCCCTCAAATAGGGGTTCCACTTCGGATCGCTTCGTAATGTCCACATTGGAAAACTTCAGGCGGGGTTCATTCTCCAGGTCTTTAAGATTTTCAAGGTTGCCAGCATATGTGAGGCTATCGATATTCAGGACATGGATGTCTTTTTCGGTTTTCAAAAATTGGCGAATAAAGTTACTACCAATGAAGCCACAGCCGCCGGTTACGATAACTCGTCTCATAAGAACCAACTCCAAGTATTTGGGTTCTTCTTATTGTTTGGGAGCAAGGGCAGCAATTTTTTGCGATCCGAATTCAGACGGGCATCCGTTTTTGAAAACCATGGCAAGGATATTGGCTTAAACGGGTGCTTTGGTTCAAAGCCGCTTGACGGATTGGTTTTTTCTGCTTAGGCTATGGTTTCCAAAGTACTTTAATGGCAAATAGATGCGTTGAGTGGCAGATCATGACAAAGAAGGAAATTGTTCGTCAAATTGCTGATAAGTTGGGTCTCACCCAGCTCAAAACCAAGGAGATTGTCCAGCAAACATTTGATGCAATTGTTGACACGCTGCTGGAAGAGCGACGAATTGAACTGCGTAATTTTGGTGTTTTTGAGGTGAGGGAAAGGCGTGCGCGGAAGGCCAGAAATCCTCGAACCGGAGAGAAAGTGCAGGTTCCTGGCAGGATGGTTGTTTCCTTCAAACCTGGAAAGGTTATGGAAAGTCGGGTCGCGAAACTAAGCAGCTGAAGCTTCTTATTTGTCCCGTTTTATCCAAATTATCGACAAGAACTGCAGAAACGGGTGGATCCGGCTTTCCGTTAAAGTCAGTCCAAACTTCCTCCGATAACGACTATACGAGCCCGAGACGGGGTTTGTCAGGGGTTACGGGGGATATGGTCATGTATCGCTGTCTAGTGCTGGCTTCGATTGGGGTGGCTTCTTTGGGTAGCACCGGATGCCTCTTTAACGCCTATTCCTCCAATCCAACCATGCGTATGAGGGCTCTCCTCAATCAATCTGAAGATTTGCGTCAGGTTGAGCAAGAGTGGTCCCGTTTTTGGTTCACTGATCATCCTTCCCACCTAACGCCAGAACGCGTTGATGGTGGAATTCAGTAAAAGAGTTTTTCCCCGGAATCCCATGGTGGGGCGATGACTCAGGGAGGGCTAACGCCCTCCCTGATAGCCTTCCTGTCTCTTATACACATCTGACGCTGCCGACGATACTCCTTGTGTAG
>CAWUOD010000015.1:0-15677 GCA_963923115.1 uncultured Singulisphaera sp. | reverse complement strand
AAGCCGGATTTTTCGGACCATGCGAGCAAAGCAAAGTGGCGGGAAATTGTGAATGTTCTCAATAGCCACGAAATGCCCCCGAAAAAATCGCTCCAACCCAAAGCCCCGGAGGTCGCAAGGATTGTGGATTGGATCACCAATTCGATGGTGAAGGCGGAAAAGGCGAAAAGGGGTACTTCCGCAGTTTTGAGACGATTGAACCGGATGGAATACAAGAACACAATACGGGATCTTTTTGGATTGGATTATGATGTCTCGGGTTTCCCGGAGGACCCGCCCGCTGGGGGCTTTGACAATAATGGACAGGCGTTAACGCTTTCCCCACTCCATCTGGAAATCTATCTTACCGCGGCCCGCCAAATCGTCGGGCGGGCGATCGTTGAGGGGCCAAAACCGGAAAAAATCAAATGGAGATTCATACCAAAAGTGGGCGATGCGGATCGAACACGATTTCGCCTGGACAAGGTGAACAATCCGCTTGTCAACGGTGGGAACAACCGGCAGGAGGGAGATTGGGTCGTCGTTCATCACAACTCATGGGACAAGCAAATTGGAGCGCGTGATTTTCGTGTTCCCCACAGTGGCGAGTATCTGATTCGCCTTCATGCCGCGGGCCGAATTCCTGAGAGAGGGGAGGTTGTCGCCTCGGCCCAAAAAATTCTGGAAGGACGCCGGGATCAACAACAAAGGGAAAATCCCAAAGCGGAAAAGTATCACAATGAGCAATTTGCCAGGGACCTCGCGCATTTCCAGAACGACAAGATGTATGGGTATGGACCACCCAGGGCAAAACTGGTGTTGCAGTTGGGCCCCCAACCACAAACCCTCGCCGAATTTGACACTTCCCGAATCCCGGAAAGCCCAATTACACATGAATTCAAGGCTTTTTTCACAACAGAATCGGCTGGCGTCCATTTCGAATACGCCTACAGCATACCCAGTGTGCTTGAAAATTTTTGGCTGCAATCACGGGACAATTTTGCACGCCCCGAATTGCGCGTGAAGTGGTTTGAAATCGAGGGACCGATCAACGATCCATGGGAGTCCGGCAACCAGGTGAAGCTTTTGCCTAATATCCCTCCCGGCGATTCTCCCGGAACCAACCATGCCCGTGATACTCTTGGCCAATTCATGCGGAAAGCTTACAGGAGGCCTGTCGCTCCTTCAGAAATTCAAGCCAAAATGAGCCTGTTTGAAAAATCGCGCGCACGCGGGGACAGCCATGTGAAGGCACTCCGGGAAGCTATTCTGTCGGTTTTGATCTCGCCCCATTTCCTTTTCCTTGTCGAGCAGCCTGATGAAATCCATCAGGGGCAAATGAAATTAAATGACCACGAGATCGCATCACGGCTCTCCTATTTTCTTTGGTCCAGCATGCCAGACGCGGAGTTGTTCCGGGCCGCGGATGCGGGTGAACTCACCGATGGCAAAAAAAGACGAACACAGGTCCAAAGAATGTTGAAGGATCCCAAATGCGAAGCATTTGTCAAAAATTTCGCTGGACAGTGGCTGGGTTTGCGCGATGTGGGAACCAATCCCCCCGCCGCCGATTTATACCCGCAATACGACCGCCATCTTGAAACATCCATAGTCGGTGAAAGCCTTGCATTCTTCAGGGAAATCCTTCGGAACGACCTGGACATGAAAAATTTTATCCAGTCCGATTTCGTGACAATCAACGAACGACTGGCCAGACATTATGGCTTTGACGGGGTGGTCGGGGACGAATTCAGGAAGGTCAAGGCGCCCGCCGGCAGCCATAGGGGTGGAATTGTCACCCAGGCTTCGGTGTTGACCATAACCTCAAACGGAACCAGAACCTCGCCGGTGAAGCGGGGCACATGGATAATGAAGAATCTCCTTGGCATGGATCCTGGACTTCCCGTGGCGAACGCGGGGGAAATCGCACCGAAGGTTCCCGGAATCGACAAGGCAACCGTTCGAAAAAGGCTTGAAATACACCGGCAGTTGGAACAATGCGCCCGCTGTCACTCAAAAATTGATCCCCTTGGATTCGCCTTGGAAAATTTCAACGCGGCGGGAGAATGGCGGGACCGCGAAGGATTTGGCTACAAGGGCAGGATCGAATCCAACGACCCCCTGATCGACGCGCGGTCCGAGATGATTGACGGGACAACAATTGAAGGCGTCGATGGTTTGAGGCGATCGATGCTTGAGCGGGAGGACCTTTTTCTTTCGTGTTTAATATCCAAATTATACACATATGCCCTTGGAAGGGAAATGGGTCTCGCGGACAATCCCCAAATCAAGGCGGCCATCGCCCACGCGAAAAAAAATGGCAACACCATCCGCTCGGTGCTCGAATTCATGACCGACTCAGACCCATTCCTGACCAAGTAGGATAAAAACAAACCTGGAATCATGCACATTCCATTCCCAAAAGAGAACCCTATGAGCGCCGCAAGCCCGAAGCGACTGTCAAGAAGGACCATGCTCCGCGGATCGGGTGTCGCCCTTTCGCTGCCCTTCCTCGAAGCCATGCTTCCCAAACTGCGCAGCGCCCCATCGACCTTCCAATCGTGGGACAAATCCCTGGTGGGACCGGTCCCCAGGATGATCTTCTGCTATGTCCCCAATGGCGTGAACATACTCGATTGGGTCCCCAAGGATTCCGGGGACAATTATACTCTGTCACCTACTTTGACAGCGCTCAAGGATCACCGAAGGGATTTCACCATCATTTCCGGGCTGGGCCACCCCGCTTCACAAGGGGGCCACAGCGGGGCGGACACATGGCTTACCGGTGCCAACCTCAAATCCAGGCCGGGCGCGGACTACGCCAATTCCCAGTCCGCCGATCAGGTCGCCGCGACATTGCATGGCAAAAAGACACGATTCCCCTCCCTTCAGTTTTCCGACATGTCGGGAACAGGAAGCGCTGGACACAGCCACACACTCTCCTTCGACATGAACGGAACACCATTGCCGGCGGAAAATTCTCCCAGGCGAATATTTGAAAGGTTATTCGTTCCAGACAATGCAAACGACAGAAATGCGGAGCTCAAGCGTCTGGCGGAAAACCGGTCCATCCTTGATGCGATCGCCAATGAAACCGCCTCCCTCAATCGCAAACTGGGCAAGGCTGATCAGGCCAAGCTTGAGGAATACCTGGCGAGTATTCGGGATATTGAAAAACGGGTGGAACGCCTCCAGGGGTGGATCGACATTCCCAAACACAAAGTACCGGAAACCGGACTTCAACTTGGTAGCAAACCCGGGGACGCACACGACCGCCCCATGTGGCTTGATGTGATGCTGGAATTGGCTTACCTGGCTTTTGTCACCGACACAACCCGTGTGATCACTTTTGAATGGAGCAGGGAAGCGGGCGGGTATGGTGGCGGGGGCGAAAACCATCATGAACTCTCCCACCATGGTGGCGACGCCGCGATGCTTTCCAGGTTGGCACAAATCGACAAATTCCACCTGGAGCGTCTGGGCAAGTTTCTGGGAATGCTGAAAAACACCAAGGAAGCCGACAACAATGTTTTGTCCAGGACAATTGTGCTATATGGATCGGGCATGAATAGTGGAGCAGGAGGCGAGCATTCCCCTAAAAACCTGCCCCTATTGGTTGCAGGTGGACAACAACTGGGGGTAAAAACTGGCAAACATGTCGCGTACAATCCGGACAAATCCGTTCCCCTTTGCAATGTGTTACTGACGCTGCTTCAAAAAGCCGGGGTGGAAACCGACCGTTTTGGAGACAGCACAGGAACCATTGGTGGACTTATTTGAGGAATCAATCAACATCAAGACAGCCGAAACCGAACAAAGCCATCAGGAAAAGTTTCTAAACGGCTTTCTTTTTCTTTGCGTTTTTTTTCAGAGTACTTTTGTCATTTTTTACGGGCATGGGCGCCCTGACACCCTCACGCCAGGTTTTGAGTTTGCCGAGCAACTCGGCGGTTTTTTCGGGATTTTTTTGGGAAAGGTTTTCCTTTTCGGAAATATCATTTCCCAAATTGTAAAGTTCCAGACGCCCGTCCTCGAGAAACTCCATAAGTTTCCAATCCCCCGCATGAACAAGGCTGACCGGGGTCGTGCGCCACTGATTGCCACCCGCGCCCAGGTATCCGGGAAAATGTTGATAGATCGCATCCCTTTTCAAGCGGGATTCCGGGTTGCGAAAGAGTCCCGCCAGGGACTCCCCATCCAAAACCTGTCCAGGTTTTGACGCTCCGGAAAGCTCGAGAAAAGTCGGATAGAGATCCACATGGATGGTTGGGACATCACAAACACCACCACCTGGGATTTTTCCAGGCCACCGCACAACAAACGGCACCCTTATGCCTCCCTCATAGAGGCTTCCCTTCCCACTTCGCAGGGGTGCATTATCGGTGACACCCCCCTCGCGCACCAAACCCTCCCGGGCGTATCCCCCGACACCGCCGTTGTCACTGGTAAAAATCAGGATCGTCTCGTTTTCGACACCTGCTTCCCGCAGGGCCTCCACAACCCTGCCAACACTTTCGTCTATGGACGCGATCATCGCGGCGTAGGTTGGATTCCTATGGCCACCCACTCCCGGTTTTGACAGGAATCGCTTGACCAATTCAGGCTTTGCGTCATGTGGGGAATGCACGCCAAAATGGGGCAAATAAAGAAAAAACGGCTTGTCCTTTTTGCGCCTGATAAAATCCACGGCTTTGTCTGTCAGAAAATCCGCCAAATAACGACCTTTGGGATAATCAACCTTAGGCGATGTCACAAAATCAAAATGGGCGCCCATGCTTACAATCGCCTCGTCAAATCCACGCTTCCCCGGGTGGTACGGTCCGTTTTGGCCAATGTGCCATTTTCCATACATCGCGGTGGAGTACCCCGCTTTTTTCAGTTGTTCGGGAAAGAGCGTCCTGTCCAAGGGCAGATTGGTGACATTATCGACCGGCCTGAGCGGGCGCATGCTCCAGTCGAAACGGTCGATTCCCCCCACGGTGTAAACACCCGTTCGCGCGCCATGCTGACCACTCATGATCGCGGCGCGCGTCGGGGTGCAGTTTTGACAATGGTGGTGATTGGTGAGTTTGGTTCCCTGGTTTGCAAGGCGATCGATGTTTGGTGTTTCGTAAAATTTGCTTCCAAAGCAGCCGACATCCGTGTATCCCAGATCGTCCGCCATGATAAAGACAATGTTTGGAGGCCTTTTGGATTTCCCGGGGTCGCCTGCCTCGATTGGCTGTTTTATTGGCAGCCCGGTGGATGACGCCAAAGGAAGTTCCGAGGCAAATACCGCTTCCCTCGTCGCAATATTGTCAAAAACAATTGCCAGGCAAAAAAGAATGACAGCCACCGGGAATCGAAGATGCCTCATTGTCATCGAATCCGCTCCCGTGACATCAAAAGGAAATTTAGGCAAGGCCCCAAATTCGGCGCAAAAACCATTCACCGCCCACTATAGCCACAAAAATCATATAAAATATCGCCAAAAATCCCGATCCTGTCGGGGATGATTCCATATTTCTCCAATCGGGGTAGAGCTCGAAATCGGCCCGATCAAAAACAGGGGGCTTGTCCAAAAGCGTTCTAAGGTAGTCCCCAAGCCTTTCGCCTCTTTCCCCCGCGAACTGGCCTCCGCCAGAACGGGCGAGAGTTTCCAGGAAGGAGGGGTCCGCGGCGATCCGGGCCATTTCCTGATCCTCTTCGAAAACAAGGAACCGGGCGGTCGCTTCGCCCTGGATTACCGTCCCATCGGCATCCTTGCCCTCCCCACGGACGATCAATTTGTACTCGCCGGGTTTGTCGGTCGCCTCATATCGTCCCCGAACCTCATTGGCTGCCCTGCCCGTTGGAATGATACCCCTGGTTCCATCGGGGCGTTGCACCTCGACGACAAAGGTCCCACCCTCGATTTCGGAACCCGCTTTGCCTCGGAGCCCCACGCGAAAGCCAAGGTCGCTGCGCATGGGGAGTCGACGGGTATCGGGAGCAACAAACACACTGCCCCCCTGATCCTCCCGATGGGCAAGCCAACGGATCATTCTCTGCCAAAACCGGTCATGCAGGAGTTTGGTTTCCGGATTGCGAACCCAACGGTGTGTGGTATCACCCGCAAAAGCCATCACCCGGCCGTTGCCATAATTTTGGCTAACCAGAATAGGCACTCCTTCCGATGATTCGGCAAGAATATTGGCCCCGGGTTTGGGAGACCCAAGAAGGGAGTGCCCCTCAATCTCGCGGAGTTTGTCCCAGGATCCTTTCACGGCGCCTGGCCCCTGGCCCAGATTCATCACATAGCCATAAAGCCGCAGACCAGGCTCGGTGGGAACCATTCTGGTTTCCTTTTCGAATTGCCCCCTTCGATCAAGGCGCGTGGGGAGGATGGCCTCGAGGGGCGTCTGTACCCAATCCCCATCTCCATAGGAAGAATAACCACCCAGTGTCAAGAATCCGGCCCCCCGTTCGCGAACCATCTTCTCGATCCGGGCCAATGCCTCGGGCCCACCCGCTTTTTTGACCTGCTCGGCAAGGACATCGCCCAAAATGACGACATCCCAAGCCCTGTCCCCAAGCCCAAGGGGATCCGCCCCGCGATCACCCGCGTTGTTCAATCCACCCCGGATCCAAACCGGATAAACCGAAATTTGTGGATCCCTGGCCATCGCATCAATCATCGCCAAGGGTTCCCAGGCTCGCGGCTTTTCCAGGTAAAGAACGGAAATCCCCTCCTTCGCCACCGTGACATAGGTGCCAATCGTGTTGTTCAAAGGCGTTTGCTCCCCGACCAGCGCGTTTCCGGGACGCTCAGGATCCTCGGCGATAACCTCCACCTTGATCTCGCCTGTTTTGTCCATGGGTTTGTGTTTGAGCCAAACTTCGGTGCCTTCTGGCCGGTTTAGCTTTACCAGGTTTTTCCGGTTCGCATCCCCGCCGGGCAGCTCGGCGCCATCGACATAAACCTTGGGGCTTACCACCTTGTCGTCCAATTTAAGCACCATTCGAACCGACCTTCCGGTGAATCCGGGAGCATCCAGCCGGACCCTCACGGTCAGCTCGCCACCCATTGGAATCAGGGGAGAGGGTTCCGTGAGGATGTTGGTCAAAGCCACATCTTTTTGACCCATGGTTGTGTTTTGGCTTCCATAGGAAAAGGTCTGGACAGGACAGCCGGTCGCGAGCCAACGCCCGGCTTCCGCCCGGGCGGGAAATCGCTGGGGGCCGTTTTCGGAACCATCGCTCAGGAGGACAAGCCCTCTTGAAGGCTGCTGGCCCCTTTGGTCAAGCAGTTGGTGGAGAGCTCCTCCGATATCGGTTATTTTCCCACTGGGGGGAGTTGGTTTTTCCGGGTCCCACTCCGTCGCCTTGTCGGCGAATGAATACCACTTGACAGTGGTCCCCTGTTCTGTCTTCAGACGCTCAAGAAGATCGCGATTAGCCGCAATTTGTTTCCGCATAAGATCCCAACGGGTTGCGCCGCCTGTTTCATCACCCACAGTCATGCTTTCCGAGGCATCGACCAACACCCAAAGGACCGAATCATTTTCCTGATGGTTGAGGAACCCCATTGAAGGGCGAAGCAGGGGAACGAGGGCGAGGAGGAAAGCCGCGAGTCGGAGCAACACCAGGACGATTATCCTGCGAAAGGACGCTCCAGGAACACCAATATAGCTCCATAGAGTCACCAGAATGACCACAAAAAGCCCGGCCATGGCGAACCAAAATGAAAGGCTTGCAGGCTGCTTCCAGGGCCAATACGGGTCGACGAGAAACTCCATCCGGTTTCTTCCTTTGCTTTGCGGTTGGACCGTCTCAGGTGGGCTGGGATGCGGGAATCGGACCAATCCCCGCACCTTCCTGGTTGGGATCGACTTTCTTGTGGTAACGGTTGGCGACCAGTCCCTCACACAAAAGCATCAGGATCACCATCATCATCAACCATGGCAAGAGATCAAGGGTGCCACCCTCTCCTGGAGGAAGGAGGAAATCCGGGTCCACGGGCATAAGCCCATTCACGATTTCCGCGGTGGGAAGCGATCGCTTGACAACCTCCGCATCCACTTTGGCGAGATTGAATTCGTGGGGTCGCATCGAAATACTGAACCCGCCGACCGGGTTCTGGTTCTTGTCCAGGATCTGGTAATTCCCCGGCTCCCTTGCCTGGGCGCATGGGATTTGCGTCGCTCCGTCGGGGACGGACAAATTCGCCTCGGCCCGGTCCAGTCCGGGACCATTTAAGGTCAACGGAAGTTTGGGCAAGGGACTTGGGACATTCATATAGGGGATTTGGCCGGCATAGAAAACCGTAACAGCGGAAGTGGCATCACCACCCAAATAGGCGCAAACCCTGTCCGCCAAAATCAGGCCGAAAGAGGAGTCCTGCCAATAGTTATGCCATGGCCTTTTTCCATCAAATCGTTTGCCTGAAAGGGGGGTGGTAAAAAGGACCACTTTTCCTTTTCCCTGGCCCCTTTCCAAAAGCGCCGGAGCCTGTGGATCCTGCCCATCGGCAAAACGCGCTACCACCGAGGCGCCCGGTTCAAGGGATGTGGTTTTCCAGTAGCGATTGGCAAAGGGCTTCAATTCGGGCCTGCTGAAATCGGGATCCACCGACCGCGACCAGGTCCGAAACGCCGCGGTCAAGGGAGTGTCCCCGCGGAATTCGGCCCAAGGCACACCGGGTTTGTTCGGATCCACCGTGATCATTGAGGCCAAAGTGGCGGGCAAAACCTCCTTGGCGGCGGGGGATTCCCAAGCCGCTTTCACAAAGTTGTCGCCTGGCGGGACCACCACAACCCCCTTGCCGGCCTTGGTGGCCTCCAAAAGCCGCGCCCAAACGGCAGGGGAAGGCGATGTCGGCTCCATCAGGCAAATCACCTGAAAAGGGGACAGCGCCTCCAAAGTCCAACCCGCGGGATCGGCGATATTGCGGATCTCGCAATTGTAGGTTCCCATCGCCTCAAGCGCTGCCTTCCAGATTCGGGCGTCCTCCGGACGATCCGCGAGTGCGACCACAAGCCGCTTTTCCCGCACCAAAAATGTCGCTTGTCCGTGGTTGTTCGAGGACCAATTGTCCTCGGGCGAAAGGTTCACCTTGAACTGTCCAAGAAACTCGCCCGATCCTCCTCCCGGGCGCTGGGGCGCTGTGCGGTCAAACACCACCAGCCTGGATTCGTTCGCGGGAATTTCAATACTTTTGATTTCGGGTTTCGCGCCCGGGTCGGGATTGTTTTCCAGCACGCAGGAGAGCTGGCCTTTGAAAGGCTCGCCCTTCGCGTGGACCTCAACCCGAACGCTGACCCTGCCACCCGGGGCGACGACGGCGGGCTCCAGCTCCACCTTGTCGATCGCTGCGTCGAAAACCTTTTCCGGACCAACATCAATCAGGTGAATATGAACGCCTTCGGGGATCGATTCAGGCGGCAACGACGCCTCCAGCCCCTCCCAGGATCTCTCGGCGCGGTCGGTCAGGATATAAATGGCTTTTCCCAATCCGGTGACCGCGCCTTCCTTCCGAAAGAGCTCAAGGCCCCTGGCCACCGCGGGCCCCAAAGGACCGCCGCCCGCTTTTCCGGCCAGCGTGGATAATTTTTGCTCAAACAGGGGAACGGAGAGCCAGCCGGCCTCCCCGCCTTCAGCGCCTTCTCCGGTGTCCAAAATAGCCAATTTGCTCTCGGAGCCAAAACGGGCGCGAATCTGCTCGATCACCGCGCGGGCCGCGTCGATCCGGTTCTTTTCCCCGACTTTGAGCTGCATGCTGGCGCTGGTGTCGACCACAAACAGCGCCGCCACCTCGCGACTTATACCCCACCCCTCACCCAGGTTGGTTAGCTGCGGCCAGGCCAGCGCCAAACACAGCAACAATATCAACATGATCCGAAGAAGGAGCAGAAGCCAATTTTGAATCTGCATTCGGCGGCGGGAATTTTGCATCCTCTTTTGGAGAAAACGCAATGCGGGGAAAATCTGGACCTTTGGCTTTTGCCTCATCAGAAGATGAAGGACAACGGGAAGCCCCGCCATCACCGCCCCGATCAGAAGATATCCGTGAAGAAACTGCAAGGACCACGCTCCACTGGGGGAAAGGGCTCATGGCCCGCCGAACTGATCGAAAAACTCCCATCCCGACTCAGGAAGACTCGCCCGAAACCTGAATGGTATCCGAGGTGCTACCGGGCACCGAAGTCCATTCTTCGTCAAAGGGCTCCCCTTCGGCCTCGGCGGCACCCTCCGCCCAATCCGGTAGGGACCAGCACTCCTGCGGATTTTGGGCGATCACTTTCCTCCCAAGATAGAAATACGCCAAAACCGTCCCTCCCCCCAGAGCCAAAATCCAAGGCGACGCCATTTGCCTTGCGACAACACGATTGGGGGCTCCTTTTGTGACCAGAATCTGAATGTAAAGCCCACCAAAAGTCAGGGTCAAAAGCCAGGACAGGGCCAGGAGCCAGGAGACCCGGTTGCCTCCGTTTTGAAAATAGCCGGAATGGTCCGAGTCAATGGGAGGCCAGTAGCTCCCCTCCCTGGCTCGGGAAACAGCTTTGCCGACATACAGTTTTTGCCCGGAAGCCCATGCCATAATCACCGCAAAAAGGGTTACCAGACCGGAAAGGGTCAATCCAATCAGAAGTGCCATCATGGCCCCCCAAAGGGCCCTAATCAGTTGGATCCAGGGCTGGCCAGCCCACCGGAGGAAATCCATTAAAGTAACGGTGGCAACCATCACAAGTGTGGCGGTAAGGGCAATCTTGGCCATTCCCCAGGAAACATAGACCGCGGACCGCAAAACGGCGCCTTTCCTCCGGTAATCAACACGAAAAAGCCAACGAGCCAGCGCGAAATCGTCCCAGCCCACTTTGACACACGCAAACATGGCCGCCAAAGCCGGCTGGGATGTTGTCTCGTAAACGATTAAGGCAATTACAAGCCAAATGGCCCAATACTTTGACAGAAAAGAGGTTAGAGCGGCGGGAGAACTCTTTCGCGGATCGGCCTCCACAACATCCGGCCGGGGGCCCCAGGGGTCATTTTGGGGCGGTTGGGAATTCATCTTCGGTGTTCCGCTCAAGAGGCGCTTGCCCAAAACCCATTCCATGGAGTATATTATCGGTTTGGAACATTTAAGAGGTCCTGACCATGTCGATGGATAAAAGTCTTCGCCGGAAAAACTCCCTCAGCCGTACCCGTAATGTGCTGACCCGCGCGGAGCGTGTGTTGCTTCTCAAGTCCGAAGATAAATGGAAACCCGAGCAGAGCCCATTTGGCATTCAAAAGGTTCGGGTTTTCAAAATTGGCAAGAAGACCAAGAAGGCTGCCAAGGCCGGAGCCGAAGAGAAAGAAACCAAGGGCAAGAAGTAATTTCCGGGATTTTTGCAAAACACAAGGGGCCTTGATGGCCCCTTTTTTGTTTCCTTGCCGACCCTGTTTTCCAGTAGAATCTCTTCCCTTTTGCTTGGGTGTGTCGGCGCGAACCGGGGCCCAAAACACCCTTTCCAAACACATTTTCAGGGATTACGAACGAGTCTTGCTGCACGGAATTGTCCAGGGTCCGAGGATGCCTGCCATCTCCAACCCTCGGGAGTGGAAGCCTCCAACTCTTCCCAAGCCCGTGAAGATTTCACCAAAACAATGGCTTTGGGCTCTTTGAGAATCCGGTCAATCAGCTGTTTCCGCTCGGCATGGCCGTAGACTTCCACGGTTGCATCCTGCGTGTAAAATCCAGTAGAATAATATATCTGTGGATAACACAAAACCACTTCCGCTGAGATTTGTTCCTTTTCTCCAGCGCTGCTTTTTTCCGTCATGGAATCCAGCGACGCCAAGGGGCCACGAATGGAGAATTGGCCGTTGTAACCGGGAAGGATCCAGCCGGAGCCCCACACCATTACAACAGCCCAGGCTGCAAGGCCAAGGCCCCACGATTCTGACTGAATTCGTTTGCCCTGGATTGTCCAGACAAGCCCAGCAAGGCTAACCGTTCCCCAAAACAGGGCCATCGAGGGTGGAATCCAACTCCGGAGGAAGCCTGTTCCGGCGAAACCCATGCCAAGGATCCAGGCAAGCGCACCCAACTCGGAGGCGCCCCACTTCCAATCTTTCCAATTGGCTCCCCACCTTGAAAGGGATAACACCGGAAACCGATAGCGGAACCGGTCCAGCATCACCCCGGAGAGGATCGCCAACCAGGGAAATAAGGGGACCAGATAACTTGGTCGCTTGCAACCTGCCAGGGAAAAAAAGGCCAGGCCCGCCACCAATCCCAGCATTGCCACTCCCGCCACTGGCGGAAGTTCCGCGAAGCGGGCCCGTGGCGAGCGGAAATATATCACCATCGCGCCCACCGCGCCCAAACTCCAGGGAAAAGCAAGCAGCGTCACATACGGGAGGTAAAACCAGAAAGGTTCTGCATGATCAATCGGGTCAGCAAAACGGACAAGGTGATGGGTGAAAAGAAAATCGGAGATAAATCCCGGGTGCGCCCGCTCCACCAGGAAAGACCAAAAAGCAAGCGGCGACAATCCCAATACGGACAGGCCGAGCCAACCGCTGAAGCCTGGCTTGCGCAGTCTTTCATCCCAAAGAACAAGTGGTCCTGCCATCAAACCAAAGAGTACAAAAGCGACAGGTCCCTTGGCGAGTCCCGCCATTCCCAAAGAAATTCCCGCGGAAACCCAGGCAATCCGGGAGATTCTCCTGGTCCTCACGGCCCCAAATACGGCAACCCATGCGGCCAGCAGCCACATTCCCAAGAGGCCGTCCATGGTAAGCAGCCTGCCATAATGCACAAATGGGATTAAAAATAACAACGAAAGCCCGCCAAACAGCGCCGCTTTGCCCCCCGCCTCGCGGCGCAGCCACCACCAGACAAGAACCACGCTTGCCGTACACCATAATGTGGGCAAAATCCGTGCGACCCTGTCGGTGCCACCAAGCGGGCCAAAAAGACCCATCAGGCTCCAATAAAGAAGCGGTGGTTTGTCCAGATAAGCCTCGCCATCAAGCACGGGAACCACATACGATTCCGACTCAAGCATCGCGCGGGCCACCTCGGCGTTACGAGCCTCTGTCGGCTCCATAAGCGGGGCATTGGAACCCATTCCGAAAATCATGAGGCCCAAACCAACCAGCAAACCAAGGGCACCGGCTCCATTCCAGCTCCAAAAAGGTTCCTTTTCGACAGCCGCCTGGCTGTGTAACACACGAGTCCACCAAAACGGCAATAACCGATTGAGAACCCGGGGTATCGCCAAAAGATTGACTTTGCTGGATCCCGCGGCACGAGGCCTGTGACGAACGCCAACCTCGGCGATGGACAACCCCTCCTGGCGCGCCCGCACAAACATTTCGGTGTTGGCGAAAAATCCCTTGTTCTCCGGTAGAATCCGGCCAAGGCTTTCCCGCCGAAACACCTTCAGGGCGCAATCCACATCGCGAACCCCAATACCCAAAATGCCGTCCACCAAAAGATTGAACCCGCGCGAAAGGAAAAGCCTTAGTGGTGGGTCTTTTCGATCTTCCCGCCAACCGGTCACAATATCGTGAATGGGTTCCGTTCCCGGGCCGGCCTGGACCAGGGGAAGGAGTCGGTTCAAATCCTCAAGATGAAATTGGCAATCCGCGTCCGTAAACGCGACAAGTTCACCCCGGGCCGCCTCAAACCCGCTGCGAAGAGCCGCCCCATAGCCCCTGTTCACTTCATGGCTTAACAAACGAAGAGTGGGATTATCCTTGGCCAATTCACGAACCAAATCGGCAGTCCGGTCTTTCGATCCATCATCGACCACCAAAATCTCGCCGGATACACCCAAATGGGCAAATGCGACCGTCGCCTCGGCAATCGCCTGGACGATGACAGCCTCCTCGTTGTGAGCGGGAAGGATCAAAGAAACAAGACAACCGCTCTCCAAAGCCAGGACCTCCCTTACCCTTGGGACAACCGCCGTCCTCCGGCCCAACGAATCGGTGGGGCAAAGAACGGAATCCTCCAATTCCATAAGATCTTCCCGGGAAGAAGGGTTTTGAATCAAGACAGGCCGGGAGTGGCCTCCGTCGGGAAGGCCATGGTTACATGTTCAGGGATGGCCTTTGGATTCAAACCAACCGGGGCCTGGAATCAATCAGCCCGGAATTTCTTGGGGAATTCCTCAAAAAACAAATTCCGAAATTGCGATCCTCGACCTTGCGCGAGCTTTCGACGGCACTCTGGGACCTTTTAAACAACCAGTCCTTCCCATCCACCCCATTCAACTCAAACACCCTGGCTTTAGAGCTGAGTCACCTTTTGGGGCTATTGGGGCAAAACGAGTTTGCGCAAGCCTTGGCCTTTCCCTTGTCCGGGGGGACAGCTTCGCTTTTTGGTGCGTTTGGCGAAGCGGTTGATGGTGGACTTTTCACCCAAATGGGGGACAATCAAACACCTTATCTGATTCGATGGGACCTGGTTCACCAGGGGTTACCCAGTTTTGCCACCCACAGAATCGTTCTGGAGGTTCCCGACCCCCGGATTCCGGGAGATGCTTTTGAGCTTTGGCTAAACCGGGCTGAAACTTTTTTGGATTCGCACAAGGGTGAGGCCTGTTTTTTTTGGAATCCGATCCCGGCCAGGGAGCCTTCGCTTTTTCATACTTCCACGGACTTACCGGGGCCCACTTCCGATGAGTTGGCGTTTGCGCCTTTTCTTGATTTTCTGGCAAGGCATTCATCGCCACGGGTTCGGGTATTGGTTTCCTGCAATCAAGTCATTGAGGATGAAAAATTGCCATCGCGGGAAAATTACTGGGGGTGCGTTCCCGAGGGAATCCTTGTGGGCTCCATGGATCCGGATTTTCCCGGCCGGGTTTCCAACCTCTCGGCCCGAATCGAAATACACCTTCAACATCTGGCCAGAATGAGGCAGGATCCGGTGGAATGGCTTGTCAGGGAGGCACCCCAACTCCGCAATCCCGCGGGCACACAAAGCTTCGGAAGCAATCCTTTGGCCCCGTCCGTAAGGTGGGCGGTACGGGGTTGGTTGGACCCCCGTGGATCCGGTCTCCTCGAACCGGTTTGGGAAGTTCTCCAAAGGCTATGGCCTGCCAGGGATGAAATCGTTCTTGCCTGGGAAAAAGGCTTGCCAACCGAGCCTTTGGAACTGGAACGATTCCATGAAAACCACAAAATCCTTACGCGTTTGGAGGAAATTCGCCATCCTTTGCTTTGGCCCCAACCGGAGGCATGGGCTCGATTAAGGAATTTGGGATTTACGGGCCCGATTTGGCAAACAGGTTTTTAGACAAACCTTTCCAGACAAAACCAAGTGATGGGAAGAGTGTCCCGAAAACGGACAAGCTCAAAGAAAACAACCAACAGGACAAAGAATATAAAGTGCGCCCGAAGGGAGTCGAACCCCTAACCTATGGTTCCGAAGACCATTGCTCTATCCAGTTGAGCTACGGACGCAAAAACCTTGGCTAATTTTCAGCAAATACCGCCATGGTCCTTTTCCTTTGGTATTATCGGGATCATGCCGCCAATCTTCCAGTCCACCTTGCCCCAACCATTGGAAAAGGAACATTTCGACTTAAACCCCATGCTGGAATGACGGGCATTCTTACAATCATTTTATTGGTTCTTTTTCCCTGTTTTGATTTTCCCGGGTGGTCCCTTTTGTGAGAACCTTATTCAGGGTGTCGACTTTTGCGGTTTTGGTTCATTGCCATGTACCTTTATCCAATGTTATT
>CAWUOD010000014.1:0-16020 GCA_963923115.1 uncultured Singulisphaera sp. | reverse complement strand
TGGGAGCCGTTCGCAGGGCCAGGGAGTGGCTCAAATAAAACCGGCCAGGGGCAAAATTGAAACAACATGCCCCGCGGAAAAACACCATTTTCTATTTTCGAAATCCTCTACTTGGCCCGTTCCAGAATGCTGACATAGTTGGCGACAGCGGCGCCTCCCATGTTGAAGACCCCCGCGAGGGTTGCGCCGGGAATCTGCATCCCTTGTGCCTCGCCCATCAGTTGCAAACAGGCCATCACATGCATGGAAACTCCCGTGGCACCTATTGGGTGGCCCTTGGATTTGAGTCCGCCCGATGGATTCACGGGGAGCTTTCCATCTTTTTGGGCCCACCCCTCATGAACAACCCTATATCCCTCGCCGGGGGCGACCCAACCCATCGCCTCGTATTGGATCAATTCGGCGATGGTGAAACAATCGTGGGTTTCGACCAGACTCAAGTCGCCCAGGGTTACACCTGCTTTGTGCAGGGCGAAGGCCCAGGCTTTCGACGCCCCGATGAAAGCAAGAGGATCGCGACGACTCAGAGGGAGGATATCATTGGCCTGAACCCGGGAGCGAAATCCGATGCTTCGCTTCATACTCTTTGCGGTTTCCCCATCGGCCAAAACCAGTGCCGCCGCCCCATCGGAAACCAGTGAGCAGTCGGTCCGCCTGAGTGGGTTCGCGACATAGGGGTTCTTTTCGGAAACGGTGTTGCAAAACTCAAAGCCAAGATCCTTGCGAATCTGGGCATAGGGATTTTCGACACCGTTTTTATGGTTTTTGGCCGCGATCCTGGCCAGCTCAACACTCTTGTCGCCATACCGGTCAAAGTATTGCCGGGCGATTTTTCCAAATATGCCAGCGAAACCAGCGGGCCCAGACTCTTCCTTGTGATAGCTGGCGCAAAGAAGGACATTTCCGACATCTCCGGTGGGAAGTCCTGTCATCTTCTCGGCGCCGACCACAAGGGCAATACGCCCCCGTCCCGCCTCGATGAAGTCCATGGCGGCATGAATCGCGGCGGAGCCGGTGGCGCAAGCGTTTTCGACCCTGGTTGCGGGGACATACGAAAGCCCGGGATCCGCCAAGGCCACCAACGCACCCTCGAACCCCTGGCGGGAAAATCCGCTGTTCATGACACCCACATAGATACCATCCACATCCCGGGGTTCCAACCCGGCATGCCGCAGCGCCTCAAGGGAAACATTGCCCATCAGAGCCTCGACATCCGGTTCCTCCCGTTTTCCAAACGGGATATGGGACCAACCGACGATTTGGGCAGCTTTGGCCATTTTTCCCCCGATTTTGCAATCAGATTGATTCCGATTCATTCTGTACCGAACTTTTTCGGTCGGCGCATGGGTATTCCGCGCCGGAGTGAATAAAGGTCAGTTTACGAACAACAAGTGTTTTCTGGTGCGGAGGGTGGATTGGTTGCCATCGGATCTTGATGCCTTTACGGCCTTTATGTGCCAAAGGACTTTTGGTGAGTCGCCCAAGGGCCAGTGGATATCTTTGCCAGAATTTTTCTTTGCTTCATCAACTATTCAGGTTGCGCCATCCTTTGGAAAACCTGAACTCTTTACAATGACAAAGTGAAATATGGCTCCGGGAGGTTAACTATGGCAAAAGCGTTATTCCGATATGGAAAGTTCATTGTGGGAATGGCCGTTGTCGTTGGACTTGGTTGGTGGCTTTTGCGTCCGCCTGGCCGTCCTGTTTTGGAGCAAGCCAGCCTGGCCGCCGAGCCATCGACTTTGGTTTCCGCCCGCCCCGCGAATGGAGCCGACAATAGCCCTGAATCCAGACAAAATCCTGAATCCAAAGAAAATTCATGGACCGCCTTCAGGGGTGCCAAAGGGAATGGCGTTTCCGAATCGGACAAAACACCGACAAAATGGTCCGCCAAGGAAAACCTTATTTGGACCACCAAACTTCCCGGACCGGGTGCATCAAGCCCGATTGTTTATGGGGACAAGGTATTTGTCACCTGCTATTCGGGTTATGGCGATGGTTCCGATGGAAATATAAACGACCTCAAGCGGCACCTCCTCTGTCTGTCCAGGGATTCAGGCAAGGTCAATTGGGAGGCGAAGGTCTCATCAAGCGCCCAGGAAGATCGGTATAGTGGCTATATCACAGAGCATGGGTATGCCAGTTCGACTCCCGTGACGGATGGCGCGGCCGTTTATTGCTTTTTTGGCAAATCGGGGGTTCATGCCTTTGACATGGACGGAAAACCTCTCTGGAACAAAAGCGTGGGGACAAGTTCAGCCAACCGAAAGTGGGGATCCGCCGCCAGCCCGATTATTTATGGCGACCTTGTCATTGTCAACGCCGCGGAGGAATCCCGCGCGGTTATTGCCTTGGACAAAAAAACAGGCAAGCAGGTTTGGAAAGCGGAGGGTCGCAATCTGGAACTCTGCTATGGCACCCCTGTGGTCCAGGAGACAGCGGGCAAAAAACCCGAATTGATCCTGGCATTGCCCGGAGAGATCTGGGGCCTAAATCCGATGACCGGCGGACTGAAATGGTTCGCGTCCACGAAATTGACGGGCAATGTTTCACCAAGCGTTTGTTTGGCCGATGGTTTGGCAATCGCTTTTGGGGGATATCCCAACACCGCATCCGTGGCCGTGAAAACCGGCGGTTCCGGTGATGTCACCGCTTCGGGAATTGTCTGGACCGGGAATAAATCGTCCTATGTCCCATCGGGAGTGGTAAAGGGAAAACATATCTACTGGGTCAATGACAGGGGATTGGCCACCTGCGCCGAAGTGGAAACCGGAAAGATCCTTTATCAGGAGCGGATCGGATTGGGAGGCGGAGAGAGCGCCTCAAGACCGGTCTATGGTTCGACCGTTCTTGCGGGAGACACTCTTTACAGCGTGACACGCCAGGGCGGAGTGTTCGTCTGGAAGGCATCGGAAACCTTCAACAAAATCGGACTCAACAGGATCGAAGGGGATGAGACCGATTTCAATCCAAGTCTTGCCATCAGCGACCAAAAGCTATTTCTGCGCTCCAATAAAGCAATTTATTGCGTTGGTTCGAAATAAGGGATTCCCCTGAAAAAAAGCGGTTCATGAAACCGGTTATCCGTTGACAAAGGCGACATCATGAAAATCTTCATCGGGAAAAGGATTTGCGCCGCTCTATTATCGGTCTTGTTGATGGTATTGTGGGTTGGCGGGCTTTTCTCCCACCCGGGACACCCGGAACATGCAATCGCACAAACCCGGTTACAGGAAACGCGGAAATGGAAAGATTCCGGGGGGATCCTGGAATGGGAGGGGGCGTTTGTTGTCGCCCGCGACGGGAAGGTCCAACTTCGCAAGACTGATGGCTCGCTGGTTTGGATCGAGATGGAAAAGCTATGCCCCCTGGATCGGGAGTGGATCAGGAAACGGCTGGATTCGATCGATAGGCTCAATGAATCCCCCGGGACGGATTGGAGCATTGATGGGGTGATTGCCCACAACGGACTGGCACTCATGGTTTTTGGAATATTTGGCGTTTTTGGATTGGCCCGGCTTGGAAGAATGCTTTTCCAGGGAAAATTCCCGAAAGGACTGGCTCTTCTTGCCGGTTTGTCGTTTGTTGGTTTTTTTTGCTGGATGGCAATGGGGATGATTGGAACCAGGCCGCTTCCTCCGGGGGAGTGGATTGATTGGGATTCCGGAGAGGTGGGCCAGGGAGGTCGGGTTCCCCAGGCGCAAAAACATTTCGAGGCCTTCAAGAAAAACCTTCAAATAAGATCCACCGATGATTATTTATATGTCGGATCTGATGGATTCCCCGATCATCCCATGATGGTGGGAATCAGGTCATGGCAACAACAGGTTCCCCTGCCACAGCCCTACACAAGGAATAATTGCTGGAGGATTCCCCTTCACCCCAAACTGGCAGATAAACCGATATCCGCCAAAAACGCGCTTTATAGTGGCGCAATTGCACTTGCTGTTAATGGTGTGCCCATATTCAACGCCCTCAACAACCGGGGCGAAGACACCTTGTTGGCGGGGGAGCTGGACAATTATGGCGGGCACTGTGGCAGGGGAGATGATTACCATTACCACACCGCGCCTATTCACCTCGAAAAAGTGGTGGGAAAAGGAAATCCGATCGCCTATGCACTTGATGGATTTCCCCTTTACGGATACACGGACAGCAAGGGAAAGGAGCCGCAGGACCTGGATGAGTTCAACGGAAGGATGGAGGAGGATGGTTATCGCTACTATTCCACCAAAACCTATCCATACATCAATGGTGGAATGCGTGGGGAGGTGTTTGTTCGCGGGGACCGGATCGAACCCCAGCCCTCGGACAGCCCGATTCGGCCCGCCGGTTCACCCCTAAGGGGAGCCATCATCACCGATTTCCTGCGGGATGACGCCCGAAAGACCTACACGGTCAAATATGATATTCGGGGAGTAACAAAATCGGTCAAATACACTATCAACAATGACGGAAGCTACACTTTCATCTATCAGGACGGATCCGGCAAGGAAACCAGCGAAACCTATCGGCGCAGGGAACGCCCTGATGACAAAGGCAAAGCCAACAAGAAAAAGGACGGAAAAGATGGGCGGAAGAAGGGGGAGGGCAAGAACGAACGGAAAGGCCCTGATCCCAACGAAATGGGCAAAGGAAATCCGTCGCCCCTATTCCGTGAACCCGGGGAGGTCGTCCGCAAACCTGCCAATTTCATTCTGGGCAGCCCGGCCTTTGGAGAGGGTGGCGCCTTTCCTGTCGAATTTACGGGTGATGGGGAGGGTGTGTCCCCTCCTTTGACCTGGACGGGCGCACCCGTGGGAACCAAATACTTTGCCATTTCGTTATGGCATTTGCCCGGGCCCGGTGGGCCGGCGAAATCCTATTGGATCCTTTATGACATTCCGGCAACGGTTAATAGTCTTCCCAAAAATACAAAAGGAATAGGCAAAGCCGGATACAACGACAAAAAACAGTCGAATTATGATCCCATGAAATCCAAAGGTCCCGGCGTCAAGGAATACCATGTCACCTTGTACGCCCTTTCCTCCAGGCCGGAATTCCATTCGGAAAAAGTCACCCGGGATGATCTTTTGAAGGCGATCAAGGATATCACTTTGGGCGAAACCACCCTGACATACACCTACGAGCGCAAATCGCAATAGGAAAGTTCAGCGGAACCTATTTGGGTAAATTATCCAGAGTTTTATCCCCAAAAATGATCCGTCGGCATTTTAGCCAGGACGGATTGAAGGGGAGACCAAACCGGGCTTCATCCAAAAGCGTGATTAAAGCCCTGGCTTCCGGCACCTGGGGTAATCCCGAGCGGGCGGATCTTGCGGCGCGGTTTAACCAGGCCTCCCAAACTGGCCATGGCGATTCCGGGTCCGGCTGGTTCGTCCCGAGCTTTCGTCCCCACCGTCTTATTCGAATTTTGGGGCGTTGCCTGATCCAAATAAGGATTATTCCCGCCAGAAGGATTATTGCCAAAACCAGGGTAGGGGCCCACGGAAATGTCGTTGGGTTGTCAACCAAAGCGCCATGGTTATCCGTTGTCGAAAGGGTCAATCCGGAATCAATCAGGAGGGAGACAGGCCCATCGGGGGTTTCCCAAATCGTTTCCAATTGGGGCCCGGGGCCAAAAGGCGGCAAGTCTCCTGAATATTCAACCTCAATTGTCCAGGGACTTCCCGGTGGTGATGGGGCAATCCCATCTTTAGCCAAACCGGATGGGGAAGGCTTGTCGACAAGTTTCCATTGTTTCAGCGACCAACCCGGAGGCGCCTCGATTTTTGCCTTGACCATCCAGTTAGAACCGGGGATCGCGGATTTGGGTTGGATCGTGATGTGGTGATGCAGGGGCCCATTTTGACTGGAATGAGTCCAAATGGGAAAATCGAGTTTTTGGCTCATGGATTTCTGTGCCCCTTTAGCCAGGGGTTGAGCGCATCGCGCCAAGGCGCGTCCGTTCTGTGGATCAACTTTGGGAGGAGGCTTTCCGGAAGATTTTGCCAGGCTTTTTCCCGATTTTCCCACTCAAGTTTCAGGGCGGCCCTGAATCCGCCATCGGACCAGTTTTCCCCATGGATATATCCCCGGGCATCCATCAGGCGGATATTTCCCCTTCTGGGCGGATTCTCTTCCCAGGGGTCGTAAACCCTCAAAAGGCCAAGAGGAGGAACAGGCGATCCGATCCATTCATGAATAAGCGTATGGGGGTCCCTGTTGTCTGAAAAAATGGCGACCCATTGACCGGGACCTGCCTTCAACCGTTCCTGAAGCGATGACCGGAATTTTCGGAGATGTCGATCCTTGAGCGCCCCATAAAGCGCATTCCAATCCGGGATTGAACGCAAATGGAATGGTCGGGAAAACCCGGCTTCATCCACGGTACGGACCTGGCATCCAGGACCACCCGCCACCAAAATCCTGCTCAGGCAAAGGCCAATTGTGGCAATCCTTTCGTTGAGGGTTTGGGTTGTCGAGCCAAAATCGAGTCCGCGCCGCTGATCCAAAAGCAATTGGGGAAGCGCTCCGGTTTCGCGGGGACTTTCCAAAGCGATAAGCGTCCCCATGCGGGCGGATGCGCTGGCGGAGATTCTCCTTGAGGAGACTTCCCAGGGGGCCAGGCCAAGCACCTCGGGCGCCATTCCTGGTTCATTTTCCGTCCGGCCCCTGGCAAACGGTTTCCCCTTGGGAAGGGTAAGCCTTTCCCGATCGAAACATTCGAATTCCCCGCGCGGAGGAAGAACAAGGGGTTTGAACTCCATGGGGATGTCTTAGGGTCTTTGAGGTGACAACACGGATTTCCCACCCGTCAAATTTTACCGGCTCCGGGATTTGGCAAAACGGGGAAAGGTCCTAAATCAGGCGAATATCTTACTCAACGGGAGCCTCTCACCATGAAAACCTTTTCCGGACCGATATTTTTTGCGCTTTGGGCCTGTTTGGCGCCTGGCTTTACTTCCCATCTTTTGGCCCAGTCCCCCTCCTTTACCCGTCAGGAGGACATCATTTATGCGCGAAAACATGGAACAGCCCTGACTCTCGACAAATTCACCCCCAAAGGGAAATCCAATGGCCGGGCGGCGATCCTGGTGGTCTCGGGTGGCTGGTTCTCCTCCCATGACGGAGTAAACGGTTTTGTCCCTGTCGCTGATGTGCTTTGCAGACGCGGTTACACCTGTTTGGCGGTCGTTCATGGGAGCCAACCCCGGTTCACCATTCCTGAGGCAATCGATGACCTCCATTTGGCGACCAGGTTCATTCGCTCCAAGGCCAAAGAGTGGAATATTGATCCCGACAAGCTGGCCATCACCGGAGGTTCCGCCGGTGGGCATCTTTCCCTCATGATGGGAATGCAGCACAAGCCCGGTGATCCCAAAAGCAATGATCCGGTACTGCGTCAACCCAGCGGGGTCCAGGCGGTGGGCTGTTTCTTCCCGCCCACGGACTTCCTCGAATGGGGGCGTCCGGGTGTGATGCAACTGGGTCGCGGTAAATCAGCCATTCCGGGCATCACGGCCCCATTCCGATTTGTGGAGTTCAAGGAAGGGGTCAGGGAGTACCACGATGTGACGGATGAGAAGAAACTGGAAAAAATCGGTAAGGAAATTTCACCGATTCACAACATCACCAAAGACGCGGCCCCATCCCTTTTGCTTCATGGTGACAAAGATATGCTGGTACCCCTGGAACAGGCGGAACGGTTTGTGGTCGCCATGAACAAGGCGAACCGCCCGGCCAAACTCGACCTGCGCAAGGGAGCAGGCCACGGCTGGAAGGACATGCCCAAAGACGCCGAACTCTTCGCCGATTGGTGGGAGGAACACCTCGGAAAGCCTGAAGTGAAGTAAACCGTATAAGAGGGTTTGCCCCACCCAGGTGAAAGCAGCCTGGGTGTTTGGGTAAAATAGGAAAATTGCGAAGTTGAGAAATTCCCAACAAAATTCCCATTCTTCATCATTTCTTCTTAAAGTTTGTTCCAGTCGGCCTTTCTTTTTTCCCAGGCACCCGGGTATGACCCCCGTGGTGACCTTGGAAGGACTGCCCCTTTTCGGGTGTGGGTTCACCATAGGGAAAGGGCCAAAATGGTAACTTCAAGCAACCGGCTTCTTCGCCTTTGGGGTTCTTTGAGCATGTTTGTATCATCCGGTTTGTGCTTGACGGCAATTGTTTTGGTTTCAGGTTGCCAGATTCTGGATGTGCCGCCTGGCTTGACAGCCGATCGGACCGGCCTTTCCCGCCCCGCTTCCCTTAAAGCAAAAAGCGAATCCGCCAGCAAAACGGAAGAAAATGCGCCGAATGCTTCTGCGGACCTTCCTCCGGTCGCCCGTGCCACTCCCGAAACAAACGCTTCCCAAGGCGAATCCCCCGTTATTCCAGCCTCCGCCAAAGCCGAAAAACCCGTCTCCGCGCCAATCGTTCAAGCGATCGCCAAAACCCCTCTCTTTTCTTTAAAGGCCCCTTCGCAGGACATTCAGGCGGGTCGGCCCGCCGCTGAAGCCATCGTTTTGGCAAACGCGAAATCGGCTCCGATGGAGGGCGTTCGATCCCGTAAGGAAATCGAACACGCCACCCGCGGTATGTTGGTTGCCCTGACGCCAGCAGACCCCCCGCTTCCCACCTTCAATGGCGCTTCGGAATCCGATCCCCTTTTGGCCGTTTATCGGCGGGGATACACCTGGTTCCAGGAAACAGACAGCTTTACCTGTCGAATGGTTCGCCGCGAGGTGGTTTCCGGGAAACAGCACCCGGAGGAATTGATGGCGTTCCAATACAAAAAGAACCCCTACAGCATCCACTTCAAGTGGTTGGGCCAGGAGGGCAAAGGTCGCGAAGTGGTCTATGTCGAAGGCAAATTTGATGACAAAATCCAGACGCGTTTGGCTGCTGGAGACATTCCCTTCATGCCCGCGGGCAAACGGATGAGCTTCGCCGTCGACAATCCCCTTGTTCGAAGCGCCAGCCGACACAGCGTTCGGGAAGCGAGCTTTGGCTTTATGCTTTCGACAGTGGGAACCATGTTGGCTCTCCAAAAAGAGGGAAACAGCAAGCTTGGCTCCATCCAATATGTAGGAAAAATCCGTCGTCCCGACCTGGGTGGCGAGGTTGAAATGGTCGAATGCAAGTTGGCCCCGGGTGCGGAACACACCCTGCCCGAAGGGGGACGGCGACTTTATGCTTTTGACCCTGTCGTGGGACATCCCGTTTTGGTGCAAACATTCGATTCCCATGGTCAGGAAGTCGAATACTACCGCTATGACCGCTTCTTTTTCAAAGGGTTGGAAGATAGTGACTTTGATCCGGAAACCCTTTGGGCCAAACCGGATGTGGCTGCAAAGCAATCGTAGGCAAAAGGGTCTCTGCCAACCTGACAGACCCTGTTGGAGGGGTTTCACAGCTGAAACCATTTGGGGCAGGTATAAAAATTTCAGTCGCGGATCTTGAACGACCTAAGTTCAATCTTATCCTAGCTTTGCAAGGAAAGCACAAAACAGCCTAACCCGGTTGGCACCCTATTTGCCCCAGACCTGATGGGTCTCGCGCAGGCAGGGTTCATGGCCGGGTTGGCCGTGGCATCGCGGGAAGGACACTGCACCATGATGGCAATGGACGCGGAGGCACAGGACTTTTCAGTCCTTATTGCTGACGATGAGCCAAGCAGCCGTGAAACGCTGCGGGGAATCGTGGAGCCTTTGGGCTTTCGGACGATTCTGGCCCCTTCCGGGGAACAAGCCATCGATATCGTTCGTTCGATGTCCATCCATCTCGCCCTGCTTGATCTCAACCTTGGGCACATGAGCGGTCTTGATGTTCTGCGGATGGCCCGCCAGGTGATTGCGGGTTTGCCCGCAATCCTGGTGACCGCCGATGCGACCGTGAAGGTGATGCGAGATGCCCAACGGGAAGATGTTTACAGTGTCATCCCAAAGCCAGTGACCCGAAGCGTCGTGATCTACACGGTCACTCGCGCTTTGGCCCAGCGCTATGGTGGCCCTGGCAATCTCCCGCCTCAGCCCCCGGTCGTGTGACCGGCCCAAGCCCAAGTTTTTTGTTGGGCCATTTTCGGCCCAGTTTGCTTGCACGGAGAGTTTGAAAGATGAAGACCGAGATCCATCCCCTCAACGACAAAATCCTCGTCGAGCGCCTCGAGGCCGAAACCACGACCGCAGGCGGCATCCTTCTCCCCGATAGCGCCAAGGAAAAGCCCCGTCAGGGCAAAGTCCTTCGCACCGGCGAAGGCAAGGCACTTGAAGGCGGCAAGCGCGCCTCCTTCCAGGTCAAGTCTGGCGACAAGGTTCTTTTCTCCTCCTATGCCGGCAGTGAAATTACCGTCGATGGCAAGGAATACCTGATCATGACCGAGGACGATGTTCTCGCCGTGGTCGCTTAATCGCCGATTTCATTCCACGCGAATCCGCATGGCCTCCGGGATCTCCCGGAGGTTTTTTTGTGCTTTTTTGCCCGCATAAAAATGTTTGTCAAACGAAGAAAGGCTTCTGTTTCCGGACGGCTATTTTTTCAGGCGACCACCCTGTGTGACAAACTCCTCGCGACTGAGTTCGCCATTGTGGTCGGTGTCGAACTGGTCGAATCGCCTGGGTGCCTGATCCGGATCGGGTTGATCGGCAAGGAACTCCTCCCGGGATAACTTCCCATCCCGGTTTTTGTCCTTCTTCTGAAACAGCGCGTCGCGATCCGCCGGACGGGGCTTGCCCGCAAGTTCGGGACGAACCTGTTTTTTGGCTTCGCGCATCAGGGAAAAGTGATTTTGAAGCGACCGCGCGATGTCCGGCTCATCCTCCGCCAGATTTTTTGTCTCATGGGGATCGGATTTGTAGTCATATAGCTCAAGGATTGCCGAGGACGCGGGGTCGCCCGGCTTTTTCCACTCGACCAATCGATACCGATCGGTGCGCAGGGCCCGGCCCAATAGCTCGCCTCTTGGGTAGACATGTTGCACAAAGGCCTTGGGTTTCAAACGGGGATTTTGCAAGACATCCGCAAAGCTTCGACCGTCAAGACCCTTGGGAACCGGGATCCCCGCAAGTTCGCAAAGCGTTGGATAAATATCCACCGTCTCGGTCAGGGAGGCCGAATGGGACCCGCGCCTGACTTTTTCGGGCGCGGAAACGATCAGGGGGATCCGGGTCGCCTGTTCGTAGTTGGTGTGCTTGCACCATAGGCCATGATCACCCAGGTGCCAGCCGTGATCGCCCCATAAAACAATGATCGTATTATCTGCCAATCCGCTGCGTTCCAATTCGTCGAGCACCCGCCCAAGCTGCGCGTCCATATAGCTGACACAGGCATGATACCCATGGATGAGGGTTCGCTGGAGGTTTTCATCGGGGGCGCCCTCCGACGGTATATCCCGATAGTTGCGCAGTTCACCACTATTTGTGGGCGCGAAAGATGGCGCGCCCCGGGGAGGCCGGGAGACCCCGGCAAGCGTGAAAGATTCGCGGTCGTAAAGATCCCAATATTTTTTGGGGGCGCAGAACGGGAGGTGAGGTTTGAGAAAACCCAGCGCCAAAAACACCGGTTCCCGGGGATTTTTTGCGGCATCACGGATCCGTTTTATGGCTTCGTCGGCGATTTTTCCGTCGCCATAAGCCCCATCGCCAACATCCGCGTTCTCAAAAGGAGCGCCTTTGGGCAGATTGTTGGGGGACTGGTTTTCAAAGAAAGCGCCCTCGCGCGTCTGTTTGGCGGAATTTTCGGGAAGGGCATAGCCTATGGTCTTCGCCTGGAAATGGGGAACGCTCCATGACGCGGGATCCTCCGTGTTTCCATGACCCACATGAAAGATCTTTCCAATGCCTTGGGTTTTGTACCCCTGATCCCGGAAGTGTCTGGGAAGGGTCAGAGCCTCGGGACGGGCCTTGCGGAAATTGGTGGACAGGTCGTAAATTCCCAGGGTTTGGGGCCTTAGCCCGGTCAAAAGCGAATTGCGCGACGGAGAACAGACGGCCTGGTTGCAATAGGCCAAATCAAAAGTCATTCCCCTGGAGGCGAGGCGATCGATATGGGGCGACTTGACCGTTTTGTCCCCATAGCAACCCAGCACCGGTTTCAGGTCATCAACACAAACAAGAAGCACATTGGGACGCCTGGAATTGGGGGAGGGCTCCCCACCGAATCCCTTCGCGGTCCCCGGGATGGGGTGGTTGGCGGCGACACAAAGCCGACCCATGGCGCCAATGGCGGCCAACGCCAACAGAAACCAACTTTGCCTCATCGCTCGTTCCCTTTGGTGCGGGGGCCGCGCCT
The DNA here is from genome assembly GCA_963923115.1 of uncultured Singulisphaera sp. Lineage (GTDB taxonomy): Bacteria > Planctomycetota > Planctomycetia > Gemmatales > Gemmataceae > SYLG01. The sequence continues at coordinate 3,765 of CAWUOD010000014.1, read as the reverse complement.
GGGCGGCGCCCGATGCGGGTTTGCCCGACCGCCTAGCGGTTTCGTTGCCTGGTTTTTCGACCCAGTTCGCGAACCCATTTGTTCACAAGCTCGATCGCCCGATCCGGGCCAAGGGACTGGGGATCGATCGCGCGGATTTCATCCAATAGCGGGTCTTCGGAGTCCGCGAAAAGACTTGACTGAATGATTCTTGGGGACTGGATTGTGGCTCCGGGTGGACTGGCGGGGGAGCGTCTTCGCGCCTCCTCAAGTTCGCCCAGCAGGGCCCGGGCCCGCTCAAGGACCTGTGCGGGAATCCCCGCCCGTCGGGCGACCTGGATCCCATAACTTTTGTCGGCCGCCCCGGGAACAATCCGGTGAAGGAAGAGGACATCATGTTCGGTTTCATGGACCTGGACCACGAGGCTGGCCATCGCCGAAAGTCGCGAGGACAATTCGGCCAGCTCATGATAATGTGTCGCGAAAAGCGCCCGGCAGCCAATTCGCTCATGGAGGTCCTCGGCGATGGACCAGGCGAGGCTCACGCCGTCATAGGTGCTTGTTCCCCGGCCAATCTCGTCCAGGATCACAAGACTTTGGCGAGTGGCATTGTTGAGAATGTTGGCGGCCTCGGTCATCTCCACCATGAAGGTGCTTTGCGCCCGCGCAAGTTCGTCGCTGGCGCCGACCCGTGTGAACACACGGTCAGCCAATCCAATCGTTGCGCTTTGCGCGGGAACATAGGAGCCCGCCTGGGCGAGTATGGTAAGGAGCGCGGCCTGGCGAATAAAAACACTTTTGCCACCCATGTTTGGACCCGTCACCAACAACAGCCTGGCGGTTTCCGAATCCATCCGGCAATCGTTGGGGACGAAGGTCCCCGGGGGTAAAATCTGGTCCAGGACGGGATGGCGCCCCTGTCTGATATCGAGAACGGGCCCGGCGACGATTGTGGGCCTGCACCATTGCCTTTCGACAGCCAGTTCGGCCAGTCCCGCCAGGGCGTCAAGCTCCGCAAGAGCCTCGGCGGTCCCCATCAGGGCCGGCGCCTGATCCGCGGACGCCTTTCGCACCTGGCCGAAAATCTCGATTTCCCGATTTTTGATCCGTTCGTCGGCGCTGAGGATTTTCTCCTCGTGTTCCTTGAGTTCGGGTGTGATGTAGCGTTCCGCGTTTTTCAGGGTTTGACGGCGCTGGTAATCGGCGGGAGCGCGCCCGGAGTGCGCGTGGGTGATCTCGATGTAATATCCAAAGACCGAGTTGAACCCGACTTTGAGGCTGCCGATTCCGGTTCGGGCGATTTCGTTGGCCTGGAATTGCGCGAGCCATTCATTTCCCGAGGAGCGGAGTCCCCGAAGCTCGTCAAGCTCCGGATCAAACCCGGAGCGGATGACGGTCCCCTCGCCAGGAAGCCCGGTTGGCTCATCGGACAGCGCCCGATTAAGGAGATCGCAATACTCGGAATGTGGCTGCGCCCGCAGAAGCAAAGAGCCAAGCCCCTCGCAATGGACGGAATCGAGCCGCTCCTCCAATAGCGATCGGATCGGCGGAACAGCGCGAAGCGCCTGTCGAATCGCCGCGAGATCCCGCGGTGTGGTCCGGCCCGTCGCCGCCCTGGCCGAAAGGCGCTGGAGGTCCGCGACCTCCCCCATCAGCTCCCTCAAGCGGCGCCTGAGCGGGGCGTCGGTGACCAGCCGGGCGACCGTATCCTGGCGGACCAGAAGCTCCTGGAGTTCGGAGAGCGGGTTGAGAAGCCATTCGCGCAATTGCCTCGATCCCATCGTGGTGGAGGCCCGGTCGATCGTCTCCCAAAGCGATCCTTTGCGTCCGGGATCACGCTGGGTCCGGTCCAGTTCAAGGCTGCGACGCGTGGTCTCGTCCATCTGCAGCGATTTCCCGCGGACGAAAGGCTGGATGCGGCGGATGTGAACAAGGGGCGCTTTCAGGGTTTCGCGGAGGTATGATATCAGGGCCCCCGCGGCCCGCAGGCAGATCTGGTTGTCATCGAAACCAAAACCCGAGAGGGTGGTCACCGAAAATTGTCCCTGAAGGGCAGTCCGGGCGTTTTCCGCGTCAAAGGTCCATGCGGGCCGAAGCGATCGGGCCCCCCTCATGCCGGCGAAATTCCCCTCCGGCAAATCATCCCCCAAACCGCTTTTTCCGGAGGTCTCCGTCCCTTCCGCCAAAAGGAGTTCCGCCGGATCAAGGCGGGCCAAATGATCGGCGATGTGGACGGGATCGACATCTGTCGCGAAAAAAGTTCCCGATCCAACATCCACCCAGGCGATTCCCGCCAGGCCCTTCCCTCGCGGGGGATAGGCGATTGCCGCAAGAATACTGGGACGGCGCGGATCGAGAAGGTCATCCTCGGTCACGGTGCCCGGTGTGATCACCCGGGTGACCTCCCGGCGGACAAGTCCCTTGGCCTGCGAAGCGTCCTCGACCTGGTCGCAAACCGCCACCCGGTTGCCCGTTTCCAAAAGGCGGCGCAGGTGCCCGTCGAGGGCCATGTGCGGAAACCCGGCCATCTTTTCGCGGCCGTCGCGTGTTGTCAGGGTGAGCCCCAGGATGGGGGCGACCTTTTCGGCGTCCTCGCCAAAAAGCTCGTAAAAATCGCCCATGCGAAAAAAAAGCACCATGCCCGGATGCTTTGCCTTGGCATCCAGATACTGCTGCATCATCGGTGTGGTCATGAATGGAGGCGCCGTCGAAAAGAGAGGATAAATCGTGTTCCGGGCTATTCCTCTGGCTGATTGAATTTGCGTCGCATGAGGATGGAATTGCCTGTTTCGTTATGGCTGACTTCGTGCATGTAATATCGGATGAGCATCAGGCCCCGGCCACAGGGGCGCTCCAAATTTTCAATATCCGTCGGATCAGGAACATCCGCCGGGTCGAATCCCGGACCCTGATCGGTGACTTTTGCTTCGAAATCGACCGGGGTAATCCGTACAGAAATCGTCACGGTCTTGGCGCGATCCATCTGGTTGCCATGCTTGATGGCATTGACCAGAACTTCTTCCATTCCGAGTTTCACACAAAAACTGTCGCGACTGGGAATCTCAAGCAGAGTGAGGAGATTCTCAATTCGGTCCTGCACGACGCGAACTTCGGCGGGATCGCTGGGGATCACCACATGAAAATCGTGCCCGTGATCATTTTTCGCTTCGGTTGCCATCGCGATTACCTGGCAGAAATTCCGGGACGAACCTCCCAGCCTGTTTGTCAAAACCCAAAAACGAGATCCAGGGAGGTGGAATATCCCAATAAGGGGTTCCTGTTTCCTCGCCTGGAATCCGATTGCGGGCGCCCGGCTCCAGCGGGAACGGACCGCCTAGAACTTGGCGGTCGCGTCTTCCTCGGTATTGACGATGGTGATCAGCTTGTCAAGCTTGGTGATCGTGAAAACTTCCTTGATGTCCGGGCGGATATTGCAAAGCACAAGCTTGCCGTTGGCCTTTTTGAGTTTCGAGTTCAAGGCGATGATCTTGCCCAGGGCCGCCGACGAAAGGTACTCGACATTCGAGAAATTCAGGATCACCTTGGTGCGCTTTTCCGCGTCGACCAGCTCCGAAAGCTGCTCGCCAATGACCTGGATGTTTTGTTCGTCGAGGATCTTTTTGTCGATGAAACCGACAACGGCGATATCACCCTTTTCTTCGACTTCGATTCGGCGACGACGGGGTTGAGCGGACATGGAAAGAATCCCCTTCTCTCATGAATAATGCACAAAGTGACCGGGTGCGTTCCGGCCCAAGCCAAGGCTCCCGGAAAATCTCTATGGTT
>CAWUOD010000013.1:0-16577 GCA_963923115.1 uncultured Singulisphaera sp. | reverse complement strand
AGCCTTAGCATATGTTCTTCTGACTGAGGCAGTATAGCGGATTGAAAGTTTGATTTTTTGAAATGCAATAGCCGAAAGGCAAGGAATAGTTGAATATCCTGGTGGAAGGTGAAAAAGTTATTTTCAATTATGATTGAAGCGAAAGCGCCATTCAACAAATAAAAATCCGTACGAAAAAGAAAATACCCCGCTTTGGGGCGGGGTATTTTCAAGAATCGGGTGAATTTGGCCCTTAGAGGTAGAGGCCAAGTTCAAACACATCGTTGATTGTGCGCCAGAGCCATTGGACGCAGGTTTCCGGCTTGAGATAGATTTTCACCTGGCACATGTTGCCGGGGACCAGGGTCTTGTCCACTTCGTCGATGTCGATGTAGACCAGGAAGTGTTGGGTTTGGGGCACGAGCTGTTCCGGACGGCTGCCCGCTTTTACGGCGACGGGGCCGCCCCCACGAGTGGAGAGCGCCATGGGAATTTCACGGGCTTCGGCGGGTGGAAGGGCTCTGATTCGCCCGGTCCACTCACGCATCCCTTGTCCATGGACGCGGAGAACCATCTGGGGACTTTTGATTTTCGGGGTGTCGGTGCCTGTGTAGTCGGCCAGGCGTTTGAATTCGGCGGTGGTCAAGGGAAGGCAGGCGCTAAGGTGGTTCTCCTGGTAGACCACAAAAAGTGGACTACGCGGATCTTCCTGGAAGAGTTTGCCGACATCATCGATCTTGGGCGATTCGGCGATGATCCCGTTGATCGGTGATTTAAAGCGAAGTTTGTCGTTGGTGATCTGCTCAAAGGATGCGATTTCCACCTTGCCCAGTTCCACCTGGCGTGTGGTTTTGGCGATGGTCTCGTTGAATTTGTCCTTGTCGGCGGGGTCGATGGCGCGTCCACGCTGGACCTGGAGTATGGCGAGATATTTTTCTCCCGCATCGAGTTCGGCGCGTGCCTGGGCCAGTTTCGCCTCGACTTCGCGATTGGAAAACAGCGCGATTTCCTCGCCGGCTATCACGCGTTGGCCTGGACGGACCTTGAGCTGGGTAAGGATTCCGGGGGCGGTCATGAACAACCGGCGGGAAGCCTCGGGTTGGGGAATAACCAGCGCCTGCCCCCGGAGTCGGCTCACAGGCATAGGCACAAGGGTCAACACCGCAAGAAGCGTCAGCGCCAGGCAGGTGGTGATCATCACTCGATTGCTTTTCATGTCGGGTACTCTCCCGCGACGGTAGATGTTCCGTCCCATATTGAAAATCGGCCAGCCAACCATGGACGCCATGGACGCTATGGTCAGGGCCTGGCTCACCACCTCAAGCTTGTATGGCTTGAGGAAATTGTACAGAAAGAACAGGATTCCGAAGGTCACAAACCAGCGGTAAAGGTAGCTGATTATGGCGTAGGTGACGAATAGGATTCTTCGCCCCATTTCCATGTATGGTTCTGGTTGGACCTCTATTCCCAGGCCTTTGGAAAGGAACCAGTTCGTGATGAAACGGTTTGCCTTTTCACGAAGGTTTGGAATTTCCATCCAGTCGGCAAGGACATAATAACCGTCATATCGCATGAGCGGGTTGCCGTTGAAGACAACGGTGCTGACCGAACAGACCACCATAAGGGAAAGGGACAGGTTGTGAATGAATGGCTGGCTTGGAGTGTACCACCAAAGGAATGTGGCAAAAGCGGCTATGACCAGTTCGACATAAATTCCGGCGGCGGAAATGATGATCCTGTGCCATTTGTTTGGGAGGGTCCACGCGTCGGTCACATTGCAATAAAGCGCCGGGGAGAAGCAAAGCAGGAGGAATCCCATCTCGTGGACTTCCCCTCCATAGTAGCGACAACTCAATCCATGGCCGAATTCGTGAATCACCTTGACCACCCCAAGGGCGAGCCAGAGGTAAGCCGCTGTTTTGAAGCTGAAAAATTCGTAGTAGTTTGGGAGTTTGGAGACAAAGATGTCAAAATTGGTCGCGACGAGTCCGATCGCGGTCCCCACCAGGGCAAGACTCGCCAAAAGAAATACCGTGGTGAAGATCCACCATGTGTATTTCAGCATCCATCTTAGCAGTTTGTCCGGGTCGATAACCGGAATCTTGATGTAGAGCAGGTTGGTGAAAGTCTGGATCCACTCCTGGCGCTTGCGTTTTTGGCGGCGCTCGATGAGTTGCTTGCCCGCGGCGGGTGAATCGTTTTGCGCCAACCCCGCCTTCATCAGTTGTTGGGCGAAGGCCTCGAGATCCTCCAGGCGCAGACGGTCGGGGCGATAGTGGGCCTCGTAGGCTTTTTGGGCATCGGCCAGCGTGCGCTTGCCATCCATGAACTGGAGAAGGAAGTGCTCGTTTTCCTTGAGGCGGTAATATCTGAGGCTTACCGGGTCCTTGATGACGAAATAGGAGCGCCCTTCGTATTGGTGCTTGTCGACCACGATGTCCGGACGCAAACGCACCCGGACAAGCTTGCGCCTTTCGACATCGGATGATTTTGGCGCGGTGACTGCCATGGATTTGGGGTCCTATGTGATCTTTATGCCCGGATCGGAATGGGTTCATGGGCATTTGGGCCATGAAGCCGAAATTCTTTTTTCCGGAATCAGGGTTTGGCGACGCCGGATACGGAAGCCCTGATCGATGGATTGACAGCGTTTTCACCGACGGGCTTTTTCAGGCTCAAACCACCCGGTTTGGCGGATTCAATGACCAGGGTCGCGGTGCCTCCGGGCACCAGCCAGCCTGGATTGGGTGTGTCGAGTTCCGCCCAAATGCGAACTTGCCGGTTGTTTGACTCAAGGAAGTTTTCCACGAGCGAAATCGTCGCTGTCAGGTCTTTTTGTTCCACTTCCTTTGGCTCGGGCATTTCCCAAACGAGGATCTGGTGATCGGTTGTGCCGGTCACAACATAGCGCGAATCGGGGGTAAACGCTCCACAAGTCGCCTGCCCGGGTGTCCAGACAAATTGACGAAGTTCACTCGAGCGGCGCCCGTTAAGGGGGGCTCTCCAAAGCTCGACACGGTTTTCGCCGGCGCAGTTTGTGAGGACCGTCTGGCCGTCCGGGGAGAAGAGCGCCATGCCGGTGAAGGGTAGAGAGCCTGTGATGTTGAGGATCGAGCCCGCGAGATGCCGATCGGCAAGGGACATGATTTTCAGTTCCTTGCCCTGATCATAAATCAGGAACTTGCCATCGGGGCTGACGCCTGGCTGGCTTACATCGCCTGAACGGCCGCCGAATTCCTCACCGACAACCGGGGCGATTTTGCCTCCCGAGGTCGACCAAACATGGATCGCTTTGTCACGGCCAGCGGAGACAAGTCTCTCCTTGTCCGCGAAGTGGACATAGGTCAGGGTGGATTTGTGTGTCGACTTTTTGCGGTCGATCAGGGTGAGTTTTCCATCGGCTTCAATCTTCCAAAGCGCAATGGAGAGGTCCTCCCCCGCGGTGGCCAGGACATCACCCGCGGGCGAGAACGCCACGCTTGTAACGGTTCTGCTGTGGCAGTCGGCGGTTTCGGGTAGTTGGGTGACTTGGATCTGGCCATCGGGGTTCTTCCTGAGTTCGGCAAGGTGCACCGATCCATTTTCCAGACCGGCCGCGATGAGTGACCGTTTGGAATTGGGAGGGGTGGTCGCCATGGATCGGGCGATCAGTCCCGAGACCTGAAAGAGTTGTTTGCCACCGATGGGATCCCAGAAACGGATGGTTCGGTCTTCGCTGCTTGAGACAACGATAGGACTGCCTTCCGAACCGGCGACGGTTCCAACAGCGACGCAGGTGATGTCCTGGAGATGGCCCCGGAGTTGGGTGAGTGGCGTTGTGGGGCGAGTGGGCTCAACAATGACTTTCATCCCCTCGGTGATCCCGCGGGAATTCTGGATTTCGATCAGGCCTTCGACCCGGAGGCTGTCGGTGTCCTGGATCTGGATGACAGGTTCGAGGTTTTTCACCGCTTCGCCTGTTTTGCGATAGATCTCCTTGACCCGTCCAGCCACCGCGGGGCGGATCTCGTGCATGCGCAAAACAGTCTGGGCGCCGGAGAGTTCCCGCTGGGCCTGGGAGATGCCGGATTTTTTGGCGACTTCCTCCAGCGTGTATCGCTCATAAGCCAGACGATTCATGCGAACATCCTCGCTTGACGCGCCGCCCGAACGAAGGAGGGTTTCGGAGGATTTCCAACGGGTGAAGTATTCGTTCTTTGTGGCCTCGGACGATCTTCGTTCCGCTTCGGTGATGTCAATTTTTTGCTGCTTGACGGCGAGTTCATCGATGGCAAGGACAGGGTTTACCAAAGCGACAAGCTTTCCCGCTTTCACATGGTCGCCCACTTGCAGCTCGCGGAAGGTTTTGAAATCCACGGCGATTTCCACCGAACCGGGAACAAGGCTGTCCGCGTCCATACCCATGCCTGGCCTATACCGCTTGTACTTCTTGCCCGGGCGTTTCGCCAGGACAACGGTGTCTTCGGGCGCAAGCTTTTCGTTTGGTCCGGCCTCCACGGCGAGGGTCGCGACCGGGATATTTTTGAGCACCTTGGCCCCTGGAAGCCTGGCCTCCTCTTCGGGGGTGATTTCCGTTCCCACGACAAGGAGCTTTCCATCGCGTTCGGATGGAATGTCGCGCTTGGTTGTGCTGACGAACCGGGCGTCCTTGACCACCACCATCTGTTGGCCCAGACTTTGCCGGGGACCAATCGTGGAGACCCTTGGCTGACTGGGAGTAGTCGGATCCTGGGTCTCTTCAATTTGGCTTGGCCGATCGGCCTCGGCGACCTCCTCCTTGTGCAGGTACTTGGTGAGGCCATACACGGAGGCGAAAATCGCGATGCCGGACAAAATACAAAAAGCAAGCCAGCGCAACATGGTATAAGGCTCCTGAATGCGTGATTTGGAAAGGTGGAAAATCTTTTACGGGGTGTTTATCCGGGGGAAAGGCGGTCCCCAGGACGGGCGATGGCCCGGTGACCGTTAAAAGAAGAACACCACCTTCTCGTAGAAGAACTCCCAAACTCCGTAGAAGAGAGAGTAGCCCATTGGTTTGTTGCCGCACCGAACTTTGGCGCGAATCTCGGTTCCCGAAACAAGCAGGTTATCCTTGCGGAGCTTTTCCAGGTCGTCCTTGGTGATGGTGACAAACGCGGTGACCATCGGATCGGGGTGCTCCTGGTCGTTGCCCAATGGCATCGCCTCGCCGCCGATTCGGTCCCTGCGCAGTTTCCCATGAAATTTCCTTGAGCTGTCAGCCCGGAGGATGAACTCCACATCGAGCACCTCGGAATTGAGGTCGCGATACGCCTTGAGTATATGGCCGATGTTTTGTTGGGGGATTTTGGTTTCAATTTCCCAGGGGCCGTTGACCGCGCCAAGTCTGAGAAGCTCATCGGTTGGCTTGACGGCCCGTTCGGTCAGATCTTCCTTGAAGTTTGTGGAAAGGACCGTCCAGTTTCGCTTCTCTCCAACAAGGGAAGCTTCGGTGCTGTTGAAGAAGGGTGCCCTGAGATAAAAGGTTCCTTCACGCTGGGGAACCGGGTCGCCGTTGGTCCGGGTGAGGAGGGCCAACAGTTCCTTTTCCTTGGAGTCTCTCAGGATTCGGGTCTTTTCGGCTTCGGTGTGACTTTGGAGCTTGTCGGATTCGTTCCCCTTGGAGGCGCGTTGTTCATACATGACCATGTCGGCGGCGGCCAACTGGATTTCCTTGCGGAAACCGCGGATCTCCCGCTCTAGCTGTCCATCATGCATGATGCCAAGGTTGGTGTTTTCGGGAATGGTGGCACCGGGGCCGACACGAATTTCCCGGATGATTCCCTCGGTGGCGGGGAAAATTTTCCTTCGGACCTCCGGTTGGAGTTGGCCGGTGGCCTCCATCTTGAGGGGATAGGGGACGAGGATCAGAACAGACACAAGCAAAACAACCCCTGCCGAAGCCGCGGCCATGATGGCTTTCTTTTGTCCGCCAAGTCCCTCCTGGAACTTCACAATGGGAAGCCAGAGCCAGCGCATGGGGATCCGGCGGTGTTCGATGGCGTTGTAGAGGGCGCTGGTGCAGTGGCGGCCCACCACATCCAGTCTGGCGACAAGCTGTTGGGCATCGGTTGGAGGGTCGAAACATTCCATGATGATCGCGGAGCGAATGGGGAGATTGGTCTTTTCCTCCCGTTCGTCCCTGAGGGGCTGGATTACCAACAGTTTTGATCCGCTTTCGGCAAGATAATTGTCGAGCGAGGTCAGCACCTTTGGCGGAAGGGTATCGTCCTTCACGCCGGTAAACACAAGTTTTTCGCCCCAGTTCATGACCTCTTTTGTGAGGGCGCGCATCAACTGGACGAGGTTGGAACGCTTTTCCACGACATCGGCGCCCGAGATCGCCTCGACGGCGATGTCGCCATGTTGGCGCAAAACGACCGAAACCCGGTCACAAGCCACAAGCCGACGCCCTTCGTTGGCAACAACATAGGCCACATCGACCGGGGTCAGGGTTCCGTGAATCTGTCGGGAGAAAACCTCCAGCTGGCTCCAGAGTTGTTGCTGCCCGGCCATGGAGGCCATGTTCTGGTTGCGCTGGTAGCGACCCGCGAGGTCCGCCATCAGTGTCGCATATTGCAAAAATCCTGGAATGGCGTTCGCGGCGCGATTGGCTCCCTGGCCGATTTCAATGAGGCCAGCCGTCACTCCATTGACCACAATGGGCACAACCAGAAGGACGAAATCGGTGGGATTGCCCGGGGCGGGCTTGCTTGGATCGGTGGAACCCAGACCCGTCCGGGGCATCAGGTGGAAGGGCTTGGGGGGTGTCTGTGTCAACGCATAGCGGAGGAGCTCCTCATGCATCGCCCGACTCTCGTCGGTCTTTTCAAAGCCGGCATCCCGGAGATTGATCTGGAACTGGAGCTGGAGATTCCCCTGGGCCGTTTTTAGCCAGACCGCTCCTATGGGAGCGGCAAGGGACTCGAGCAATCGCCTCAATAACTCGCCATAGAAAACCGAAGGGGGCATTTCCGATTCGCAAAGGCGGGAAACTTCCTCGAGGCGGAGATTCAGCTTGCGCCTTTCCTGCTCAAGGGCATTGCGATCCAGGGCTTCAGGTCCGGCACTCACGGCCACCTCGCTTGGCATGGGAATCAAGAGATACCTGCTCCAATGTACCGACGACTGTCAGTACGGAACAAGAGGGGGAAGGGTTTGGAATTCTGCAGAAAATAAAAAGATAAGGGATTAACCGGCCATGTTTGGATAGATGGGATAGATGGTTAAAATGCACCGCCGGATTCCCTTTAAGCCACCTTCATTCGCACGCGATCAGGACGACAACTGGTCGCCCGTTCAAGAAGTTCCCAAAGGGTCGCCGGACCGGTTGGAAGTCGAAATCCCCACCGCTGTGTGGCCCAAAGTTGAACGGCTCCAGACCGTGTTGCCGGGTCGTTCCAAAGTTGGCAAAAACGGAGAATCGCCCGGGCGTGAAGTTGGAGTTCCCCCATTCGGGCCAGTATTTCCGATTCCTTCGCTTCGGGTAGTAGAAGGCATTCCGATTCCAGCCATTCCACCAGAACCCTTGACACGGAATCCTCAACGCCCCGGCCAAGGGCTTCCGGGGCGGTTATCAACCGAATGATTGCAGGTGTCAGGGTGGCCATGGAATCGAATCCGCCTGGGTTTCCGCGTTGACTGGTTAATCCCTGCCATCAATGGATTCACACCACCCTGCCAGGCCGGGTTTGCTTGCCACGAATTCAGGCCGGGGCAAAATGTGCCTCCACGGGACTGAGGGGCATATAGCCTTTTGGCCGGTTGGTATCAACAGAACCTGGATTATCCCTTTTTCGATGACATTTCGACGGCCCGCTGGACCCTTTTGACCAACATGGTCGCATAGGATCCCCGTCCCAACTCGTATCGCAACAAGAGTTTCTTGCGATCCTTGTGAAGTTCATCCTCAAGAAACTGGTAGTTCAGATTGGAGGGTTCCAGCAAGGCAGGCCGGGTTCCCCTGGAAAAGAAAAGTTCCCGCAGGCCTGGAACCTTCAGCTCCTCGAGGGGAACTCCTTCTGCCTCAAGGATGGGCTGCCAAAGGGGTCTGGTTGGCTCGACTTCTTCCAGGTCGCTCCTTGAGGAAAGGAGGGGGAGCTGGAGTGCCCTCAGCTCTTCCAGGGCTTCCGGTTTCAAAAAGATGTGGACGGGTGCCGGGCCGATTTTGGACGGAATCTCCACAAGGGTCGCGCTTGCTTCCCTGGACCGATACCATGCGGCCAGGGTGCGGTTCCAGATAGCGCTTTGCCAGGCGGAAAGGTACAAACCCTTCAGCTCTGGGCGAAGGCGGGATACGGCGCCTTTGAAATCCCCGGGATGGACCCGCAAATAGTCCGAAAGACTGCGGGCGTGCCCCTTGGGAAGCTCGCGGACCAAGGTTTCCCAATCGCCCCAGTGCTTTCGAAGAATCGCTTTTTCTTTTTTTTGGGCGGCGCGGTCGTGGGCATAGGGTTGCGCCAAAGCCAGTTTTAGGGCGCCTTCAAAGTCCCCCTTTACCAGGTATTTTCCAATAAATTCGCCACCGGGCCCCGACAACGATCCAAACCTCTGGTCGTCAAAATAGTTGGGAAGTCCAAATTGTCGGATTTGGTTAAGGGTCGCGATCACTCCCTGATAGCACCCTGGGGGCATGTTTCGGATGGTGATCTGAAACCGGTTGGCGGCAATGTCTTTGGATGTGAAAGGCTCGGCAACATGTCCCAGATGGGTCAAACGCCAGCCCTGGTTTTCCAGGTTGGCCCTGGGACCTTTCTGGATGCTCAAAAATTGGGTGGTGACCGCGTGGCGATCCTTGAGTCCCCCATAGCTGATCCTCCAGGGTTCGATGCGCCAAATCCGGCGAATCGCGCCCAGGACATCCACCGTCGACCACCCCTTCTTCTCCAGATGGTAAAGGGAATGTTCCCCCTCTTTTTCGGGGGTGAGGGTGGTGAGCTCCTCGACCTGGAAATCCTCGGGTGTGGTTTTGATCTTCATGAAATTCCCAAGGCCAAAATCGGCTAGGTGGATGGCGTTTCTGTGGCATTCTCCCCATTCATTCCATCAACCGGGGGGAGTTCGTCGAGGTCGGCAATGCCAAAGAGGTCAAGGAATTGGCGTGTCGTGCGATAGATGGGGGGGCGTCCAAGGGTTTTTTGGCGGCCAGCCAACCGAATCAGCCTTTTTTCCAGGAGCTGCCTCACAAGATCCGTCGAAGGGGCCCCGCGCATCTCATCGACATCCGCCCGTGTGACAGGTTGGCGATAGGCAACCACGGCCAAAGCTTCGGCCAAGGGTTCGGCAAGAAGTTGCGCCTCCGAAGCCAAGCCAGCCCTAACCAGCCAGGGGTGGAGATCCGGTTGGGTAACCATTTTCCACCCACCCCCCGACTCCGCCAAAGTCAGGGCGCTTTGTTCCTTTTCCAGGGCTTTTTGGAGTTCTCCGAGGAGTTTTTTGGCCTCCGGGGTCGTTGTGCCCAGGTGTATCGCGATGGCTTCAGGGCTTTGCGGTTCGCAGTGGCTGGTCAAAAGCGCTTCAAGGGTCGCGAGCCTCGTAGACCTTTTGGGTTCGGATGGTCCTGCGCCATCCTGCGGTTTGGGATCGGTTTCAAAGGATGGGGAGGCTGGACGGAGTCTTCCAGGCCAAAAACGGGGCACTTCCCCGATCCCTGGATAGCCAAAGGCTCCGGGCAGGAGAGCAAAAGCGCGTTGTTCCCAAAGTGCCCTGGTCACCCAGATCTCCTCATGGCTTCCCAGACTTCCCAAGCTTTCAATAGGAGTGGGCCGTAATTCGTTCCAAACCGGCTTTGCCTTGCACCCAAACCCAAATCGCCATTACCCTAACCGCCAAGGGATGGTCCGGCCTAGATCGTTTTCGGGGCGAACCGATTTCTCCCTCTGCCTGATTGGGATGAAGCCTTCATGATTGAGACGGATCTCCTTTGGATGGCCGCAACGGTTGTGGCGCCCCTTGTATTTGCATTGATTGTTGCTTTTTTGCCCAAAAACTGGACGGAGTTGGGCCGGTGGACAACGCTCATAGGTCAGACGCTGGCTTTGGGAATCCTCATCGGGATCCAGATCCAGTTCCGCTACGACACGATTGAAAGATGGGGTGTGTTGGCCGATGCGGCCAGTCGTGATTTGGGCTCGCTCGAATCGCGGATGGAGCGGCTCGACCTTTTGCCCGACTCGGCCGTACGGCCCGGCTTTGATTGGGTGGTTCGGCTTCCGTGGATTAAAAACTTGGGAATATCCCTTTTGTGGACGCTGGATGGGGGCAATCTTTGGTTGATGATGGCATTGGCTGTGGTGTTCATCGGTTCGGGGATGATTTCTTTCGCAAGGGGAGGGCTCGATAACCGGGGTCTATCGCTAATTCTGGCGATGCAGTCGGCCGTGTCGTTTGGACTCATGGCAGGCGACTTTATTACTCTGCTTTTGGCATGGGGGCTCTGGAGCCTGATTCTTTCGATGCTGGCGCTGCAAGGGATTTACGATCCCAAGGAGCCTAAAATCGGTTTTTTTTGGCGAATGGGTCTTAGCATGCCCGCGCTTATGGGTCTGATCACCCTGGTTGCCGGACTTTCCCTCAAGAAGGATGTCCGGCCGGTAATCGGCCCCGACCGGATCGAGGAGCTTCTTGCCGAAGGAACGCCTAACGATCCCGCCAAATGGCCCGAGGCGCCCATGCATAGCCTCGAATTTACCACACTTGCTCGGTTGGCCCGCGCGCAAATGGCGGCCAACTGGACGAACAAGGACACGACGGACATCCAGGGTCTTCTTCCCGCCCAGCGGATCCGCGCCTGGATCAGGGAAGCCCGGGATCCCAAGGGCACGGCGATTCGGCGTCCTGCCGTCCATTCGATGGACGCCAAACAGCTCGAAGCGGCCCTCAAAATCGAATTGGAAAAGGCCAGGCGTTCCCTGACCCACGCAAATACCGGTTGGTCGAGCCAAACCCTCTCGTTTTGGCTGTTGTTGGCTTCCGCCTGGATTAGTGTGGGACTCCCTCCCTTCCGGTCATCCTGGCGCTGGTTGTTGCAGGGGACCCCGGCTGTTGCCGCTTTGCCTTTGGGCGCGGCGACCATTGCGCTTTCGTGGGATCTGATTGCCCGAATAGCGCTTCCGTTGGCACCCCTGGCGATTGTCTCCAATTTGCAGTCCGCGCTGCTTTACATGGGCGTGATTGGTCCGGCGGCCCTGTGGATCCTTGCGCGCAAGCGTCTGTGTATGCGCACGGCCATTTCTTTCGTCCTGCCCGTGACCATTTTTGCCCTGCTTGTTCATGGTGCACTATCTGTGGGTGGTGAGCCCGGCAGCGCTTTGTCCCGGGGGGTCGCATGGGCCGCGCCGGGTATTGACTATTTGGGAGGCGCGATGATTCTTGCTGTTGGTCTGGTGCTCATCGGCGTGCTTTTCATTCGGCCCGAACAGGAAGGGTTCCGGGGTCTGTTCGCCTACTGTCCCGGTTCCGCAGCGTCCCTTTCACTTGGCCTTTTGGCATTGGGAGGTCTTGCGGGATTGGCGCCTTTTGTCGGCCTGTTCATGACCGGCCTTACCTTGACCCAGGTCAATCCCCTGTTCATGGCGGGCTATTTCGCCGCGCTGGCACTTGGGCTTTTGATCATTGTGGGTTGGATCTGGCAAATGAGGCAACCCGTCGACCAACCCGTCGGGACGGAAGCTTTTCCGATTTCGGCTTCCATCGCCGCGACCGGGCTTGTGATTGTTTTGTTTGTGGGTGGGGTGGCGCCAACCCTGATCCTCAACTGGCTTGAGCCCGGAGCGACGGCCCGGGTGGAACGGTTACAAAAGGTTTTGGCGCCGGCACAGGCAAAATAACCCTGGTCAATCGCCCAACCCGGAAAAATGAAAAGCCCGCCAGGATTGCACCGGCGGGCTTTTTCTTTGATCGGGATCCCTTTTGGGGATTTCAGGGGGACTATTCCTTGTTGCCAAGTGCCGTTGCGAGGCGTTTGAGAGCGGGGCTGAAATCGTCCGCGCCCAAATGGACATGAATGAGGCTGAATTGCCCGCGAGTGGCAAGAGCCTCGGTGATCGCCGATTCGAGTTCGCCCTCGGTTCGAACCTCAAATCCCTTGCCCCCCTTGAGGACATCGGGAAGTTTGTGAAAATTCCAATCCTGGATGTCGTTGAAGTTGCCTTCGAGGATGAATCTTTCGGTCAGGTAACCCTTGTTGTTGAAAAGGATCACAATCGGATCGAGGCCGCGCCGCACCGCGGTC
This sequence comes from uncultured Singulisphaera sp., assembly GCA_963923115.1. Taxonomy (GTDB): domain Bacteria; phylum Planctomycetota; class Planctomycetia; order Gemmatales; family Gemmataceae; genus SYLG01. Next base: position 4,348 of record CAWUOD010000013.1, on the reverse strand, counting down.
GACAATTCAAAACCAGTCATCTGGAACGCGCCATCCCCCACGAGGACAATCGGGCGTGTGCCTGGACGGGCGGTCTGGACCCCGATGGCCGCGGGAACTGCCCAGCCAAGCGTGGCGTAAAATGCCGAGGCCAAAAATTCCGATCCCTTGTGGACGGAAAGATCGGCGGCTCCAAACATCGCATCGCCGGGATCCGCGACAATGGCGTGATTGTCGCCCAGGATGGAATTGATTTTTTGGAAAAGCCGGGCGACTTTCACCGGCGTTTGCGGATCATTTACTTCCCAGGGCGTGTGGATCGGATTGTCCATTACCGGGACGGTTCGTTTATAGGTGGGGAGAGAGCAACCCGCCAAACCGTCCACAAAATCGACAAGCTGGACATTCTGGTACGAGTGGTGACGAATCCTGACCTTGTCGTTGGTTATGCTGATTGTTTTTTCGGGGGGCAAGTGGTGGGTGAAAATGCCCGTGTCCAAATCGGTGAGTGGTACCCCCAAAAGGAGGATCTGGTCGGAGTCTTCGATGAACCTCGTCGTTTCGGGTCGCCCCAAACCACCCAGGTAGGTTCCCACATATAGAGGATGTCTTTCGGGTACGACCGATTTGCTCAACAGGGTCGAGGCGATCGGCAGGTTGTGTTTTTCGGCCAGGGCAAGGACCTTGCCCTCCAGGTTGTGTCGATGGACCTCGATGCCGGCCACAAGGACAGGCCGCGCGCTTCGACCCAAAAGCCATGATGCCTCGCCCACCGCCTCCGCCAATTCGTCCGGATCACTTCGCGGTGATTCGTCATGGTTTTGTGGCCATGGGCGGATCACCATATCGACCTTGTCCCGGGGAATTTCGATATAGACGGGTTGTTTGGTGCGCAAGCAGGTCGCCAGTACCCGGTCGATTTCACGGGCCGCGGTCAAAGGATCATCGAGGACGCAGCTTGCGGCCGTGATCTGGTCGAAAACCCGTTTTTGCGTTCCCGCATCACCCACCATGTGGTGCAGCAAACCATTGCGAAGTCGTTCACGCACGCCTGGCGCGCCGCTGATCAGCACAACAGGAGATTTTTCTGCGCAGGCCCCCGCGATCGCATTGGCAAGGCTAAAACCTCCAACCGCATAGGTCACACAAGCGACTCCAAGACCACGCATCCGGGCATAGGCGTCCGCCGCATAGCCCGCGCAAAGTTCGTTGGTTGTGCCAACCAGATCAATAGGGCTGCCCTCGACCTGTTTCATAAAGCGAAGGACATAATCGCCGGGGATTCCAAAAATATGTCCCACTCCCAGATCCCCAAGCCGCTGGAGGAGATAGGTCCCCACGGTCGTTTCACCGGGGATGGATCCGGGTGAAAGAAGCGGTTCGTTAGGGGAGGACTTTCCGAGCTGGTCCATTTGGCACCTCTTGGGAAACAAGGGAAGAGAGGTTTTCTTTATAATAGTATTATAGACGGAAATTAATTTTTAGGTTGGGTGCCTGGTGTTGGGTGGCATGTCGTTAATCAGGTTTATCCGTTGGGGCCAATCCCATCCAGGCGAGTGGGTGATTGCCTCCATGGCGATGGAAATGGGTGGGGATAAAAAAAGACCGGAAAAAATACCGGTCTTTTGGGGAGAAAATGTTTGGAACCATCCACAAAAACTCAAGACAGGGCCAAAACACCCTTGGCGCAATGATCGGGATTGCCAAATTTTTCCAGCCGGTGACCGAAGCTGTGGGCCAGACTGAGAAGCAGGCGATTGTGTGGCACCTTGGGAAACTTCATCGCTTTGCCTGTTTTGAAGCCGAGGCCGCCACCCACGAGCACGAAGGGGATGTTATCGAGGGTGTGGCTGTTTCCCTGACCCAATTCGTTTGTCCAAAGTATGGTGGTGTGATCGAGCATGGATCCCGAACCGCCTGGTTCAGGAGTTTCCGCAAGCCGCTTTGCCAGGTGGGCCACCTGCTCGGCATACCACTTGTTGATTTTGGTCAGCTTTTCCTGCGCGGACTCGTTGCTGTTGGGTTCGTGGGAGAGGTCGTGATGGCCTTCGTTGATACCCAGCCATTTCATTCGGGGCATTCCCACGGAGTTGGTGATCTGGAATGAGGCGATACGGTTGAAGTCCGCCTTGAACGCGGCCACCATCAACTCGATTTGCATCTTGGCGAGCTTGGGTATGTTGTCGTTGTCTTCGCGAATTCCGGGCTCGAGGACGGGAACCGGGTGATTTTGGGCACCGGCCCGGGAATCACGGATCTCCTGTTCCATTTCGCGAACAAACGCCTGGTGCTCCTGGAGGATTTTCCGATCCTCCGCGCCAACAGTCTTTTCCACCTTCGCCAGGTCATCCCGAACGGTGTCAAGAATGCTTCCCAGCAGGTCGCGGTCGCGCGATTTGCCATAGAGTTTGGCGAACATCTGATACGGGTCATCTATGGGAGAAATCGGTTTATTGGGTCCGGAGTAGACCATTCGGGTCCAGGTGTCGGCGCGTTTTGGAACCAGGACGCCAAATTCCAGCGAGCCGAAACGGGTGCGGGTTGCGGGATCCTTTGCCAGGAAGTTTTTGATTTCCTGGTCAATGGAGATACCGCTGGCCCAGCCCGCGGGGGTATCAGAGCCCCCCTGAATGTTCCCCGGAAAAAGCTCAATCCCTGTAAGCAGGCACCCCATGCCTCGCATGTGGTTGTCGCCATCACCACGGACCTTGTCGCAGACCCCATGGAGGGTCAAAAGTTTGTCCTTGAAAGGATCGAGAGGCTTGAGGATTTCCTTGAGGGCAATTGCTTTTTCGCCTGTGAAGGATCCCGCTTCATCGGGCCAAAAGTTTTTGGGAACAATACCGTTGGGGCTAAACACAACAACAAGACGCTGTTTGGGTTTGGTGTTGTTGGCGAATCCAAGGCCGGGGAGGTTTAGCAGGAAAGGCAACGCCGAAGCCTTTAGCCCCATGTCCTTGAGAAACGCGCGGCGGCTGGTGTTACGAATCATGAACAGTCTCCAAACCGGTAGACCGGTGGGAATGGCTAGGCGGGGTGTCGGGGACAGACACCATGATTCTAGCCTCTTTTATCGGTTTCGGCCCGGAGCCCAATCGAGGAAATCAGATTCGGCCGAACGATGGGAGGGTTTGGGTGTTCTGGAAGATCTCATTTCCGGTCAGCTGCGGTTTGGCAAAAGGAGCTTGGCACCTTGGGCAAGCGGGGAGGTTACAGGGGCGTTTACCTTTGCAATTGCCACAAGGGACCAATGGGGGCCACGCCCGGTGAAAGCGATAGCCAAGCCAACCGGCCAATCCAAAAGTCATGATGAGGAGACTCCAAACGGGAATGGTCCAAAGGCTCTCACCGAATTGTCGCTGGCGCATGGCCATGAGGACAATCAGGAAAAGATTGAACAAACCACCCGCAAGGATCCAGGGGTAGAGATCGGCTTTGGGAAATTGCCTGGGTTCGGATTCAAGGATTGGAATGAAAACATAAAGTGGATTGGAAAAACATTGCAATAAAAAAGACGGTCCGGTTTCAACCATGTTAGGAAAGGATTGTATTGGCTCGATTGAAAGAAATTCTTCCCTGTCCATTTTCCCATCGGGGGTAAAATGTTTCAGAACCTGATGGATTTTGCCATCGGTGCCCAGGAGCTTTGGGTCAACAAGTTGTCTGCGCTCGGGGCAGGCAAAGACGGTTGAATCCATCGAGAAAGTCAGGAAAAGACCGGTTTTGGGATCCGCAAAAATGCAATACGATTTCGGCCATCCTTCTTTTGGGGCAAAAGCCTTTCCCCTGACAATCCCATTGTGATCCAGTAGCTGAATTTCGTTTTTGGATTGGACAAACAACATGTAGTCCGTGCCGGTGTGTATGGTGTTGCCCGCGAGATTTTTTTCAATCATTGGCCCGGGAATCAGTTTGATTTGGACATCCCCATCGGTTTTGACAAATTCCCGGATTGTTCTACGGACAATATTGATCTCCTGAATGGATCCTGGTGTGGAAATCCAAAGATTTCCGTCCCCTGAATGCTCCTGGGGATAGGGATCTTTCCTCTTATTGGGGTAGCCCATGGTGAGTTCGTAATTAAAATTGTTTATCCAAAATGCGGCGAGTGAAGTAGGGCCATAATGGCCAAGGACAATGCGTTCATTCGGGGCGGGTTTACGAATTTGATGTCCCTTGCCGCCAAAAAATCCCAGTGGTTTACCGGATACGGCCTCGAAACCCTCAAGCCAGGCAGTTGGAAGGCCGTTTCTTTCGATTATGAGATACCAAAATTCCCGAATAGGATGCCCTACGGCAACTTTTGCAGCAATTTCCGATGAGGGGAAATATATAGACGGTTCCGTGGCAAAAGGGGTCAGGCCATCCT
>CAWUOD010000012.1:0-16877 GCA_963923115.1 uncultured Singulisphaera sp. | reverse complement strand
AGGTCATGCACCGGATTGTCGATCCTTCCCATTGCCATTCCGTTTTCCAGGTTGGATCCGATGGACAGCGAAACATCGGAACAATGGGATAGGTGATTTTCCAGGGGTCTTCGGGGCTTCCCAATTGGATGATATAGCCGGTTGTTTCCATTATGCCTGGATATGGGGTATTGTGGGAAAGTAACAATCTCCCACTCGTCATGACTGGGTTATCCGCAGTCCAAAGGGTGTTCCCCAAAAGGATCTGCTTCAAATGATTTTGGCACCCAATCTGATCAGCCATTTGGCGGGCTTTCGAAACCGCGCCCAAAAGCAACCCAATCAGAACCCCAATCAGCGTCAAAACAAAAAGCAATTCCAAAAGAGTGAACGCATGGCGCCTTTTCATTGGAATGCTTTTCATATTTTTATCCTAATTAAAATCGTTAAATGCTATGTCCCTTTGCGACTTGGCTGGCAGATACCCCTCCCGAAAACGGGGCTCCGCCATACCCCCTGAAACGGATTGGAAATTGCTTGTTTGGGGTTCGTTTCGTTGATTTGACGGGCCCGGCAAGCCCTGCTTGGCTTTTTCCACCAAGTTATCATACTCCGCCAGGGAAAGAAGCACCACCGAAGGGTGTTGTTTGCGGGTGATGACCAACACTTCATGACCGTGACACACCCGGTCAAGAATTTTGGAGAAATTGGTCCGGGCATGGGAAAAACTGATCGTGTCCAAGGCAAACCCCCATCAAAGCAAATGGACTATATTTTGTTTTTTTAGGATCCTTAATATAAACTATTTGCGCGCTGCCAGAGTCCAGTGACGGTCGCTGGTCATCGTCACCGATTGCGGATCCAGGCCCGCGAGATACGCCATCTCCGCCGCCTCATCCAGCGTGAGGGCTGCGTGGAGTGAATCCCAAAAAAGTTTTCTCTGGGACGGAGTGGCGCCCTGGGCATGGAGTTCGACAAGACGGTCGATTTCTTCGACCGTCGCGGGCCGACACAGATCCCGAACAAAAATCATTCCACCTGGAGCGCAAACCCGGGCCATCTCCCAAAAACAGGGGAGCGGTTCGGGGATGTGGTGAATAATGCTATTGGAGACGACCCCGGCGAATGCTCCATCCCCGAAAGGGAGTCTCTTCGCATCGCAAAACTGAAGATCAATCCGGTCCGTCAATCCCAGGCGTTTCAGGTGCTCTTCGGCAAGGTCAAGCATCGACTTCGCCATATCGATGGCGGTCACTTTGACACCGGGAACCAGCCGTACCATCTCGATCGGAATGAGCGCGGTCCCGGTCCCCACATCCAGGATCCTGGCCCCTGGTGAAAAAGTGTCCGCTCCCGACGCCCGTGCCCAGTCTTCGGCGAATGCCCGATTCACCTTGCCATGATCCATTCGGTCGTAGGAGAGCGCCTCCGCCGGATCGTCCATCACCTCGGGTTCCAAAATGCGCGGAATCATGAATCGTTTCCTTTGTCAGGCCGTGCTTTGGGAGGGCGGGTGTGACTCGCCGAAATGTTCCACTTTCGCCATGCTCCCGGTAAAAGGGTGGGGTTCTGTGGGACCAATGGACTCGAACCAAATGACGATGCCAATAAAATAGGACTTTTGAGGAAAGGTTTGCCGGACCTTTTTTGGGCCAGCGTTGGCTGCCTGTTGGAAGTTTAGGGAGTGTGCGGACATGGCGGAAGTGAAAACCCCGACGGGACCCAGAAGGATCCTTTCGGGCGTCCAACCCTCGGGCAAGCTCCATATCGGGAACTATTTCGGCGCGGTGCGCCAGCACATCGAGCTTCAGGAGCAGGGCGACGCGTATTATTTTATCGCGGACTACCACGCTCTGACTACTCTTCAGGACGCCGCGAAACTTCGCGAGAATGTCCACGATGTCGCGCTCGATTATCTCGCCCTGGGGCTCGACCCGGCCAAGGCGGTTTTCTTTCGCCAGTCGGATGTGCCGGAGGTTTGCGAACTGACATGGTTTCTCTCCGTGGTCGCGCCGATGGGACTGCTTCAAAAGGCGGTCAGCTACAAGGAAAAAGTGGAGAAGGGAATCGACGCGAGCGTGGGTCTATTCAGCTATCCGGTTTTGATGGCGGCGGACATCCTTGCCTATCGTTCGAATCTGGTGCCAGTGGGTCGCGACCAGGTCCAACACCTGGAAATCACTCGCGACATCGCCGAGAAATTCAACCGGGTCTTTGACCGGGAAGTCTTCCCGATCCCCGAATACCGGCTCAGTCGCGAGGCGAAAGTGCCCGGAACCGATGGGCAAAAAATGAGCAAAAGTTACGGCAACACGATCGAAATTTTTGCCGAGGGGAAGCCCCTGAGGAAAGTGGTGATGGCGGTTGTGACGGACAGCCTCCAGGTCGCGGACGCCAAGGACCCTGACAAGTGCAATGTCTACGCTCTCTGGAATCTCTTCGCGGATGATGCCGCCCGGGAGGTCATGCGGGGGCGTTACCAGGCTGGAGGCCTTGGATATGGGGATGTGAAAAAAGAACTATTGGCATCCATTGAGTCTTATTTTGACGCCGCCCGAACGAGGCGACGCGAGCTTGTCGCCAGACCTGACCTGGTGGAGGATGTTCTTCGGGAGGGGGCGGCGAAGGCCCGGGCCGAAGCGGTCAAAACCCTGGAGATGGTTCGCGAAGCCGCGGGAATGCGGGGAAGACCACTCGTTTGACCGTGAGGGGTTCCGCCGGTCCCTGATTTTTTTTTGGTTCCCGGGAACGGTTGTGCCCAAGCGGCGGGACTTGTGAATTTTCCAACATGGTAACCATGACAAACCGGGCTCGCGCCCGATGTTCAGACAATTTATTCAAGTGGTAAATCTTTCGGACAAAACACGATTCTCAACCCATTGCTGAATTCCTTATTCGCTGTCCCCAAAAAAAATGGCCTGGGGGGGTTGCTCACGGTTCCCGGGTTTCTAACAAAAGGCTAGCAGCTGCTCCCCAGCTGACAAATCTCGACGACTGTTCCAGATCACCGGGAGGAAGGTTTCTTGGACGCGATCCTAAACTTCTTCGGAAGCACGACAACCATGTTGGTCCTTGTCGGACTGCTGGTGGTTCTCGGTATCTCTTATTTCCTCACGAAGGGGAAATCGGACAACTAGGAAGCAAAGCGCCGGACTTGCCTTTCCCATGGATGGGATGGGCGGGACAGCCGGTTGCAACAGCGAGGCGTCAAGCCACGCTGGATCTCCTCCCGAAGGGAAGGGTCCGGGGCAAGCCCCGGGTTGCCAGATTAGCGGACTTCGCTTTGAATCCGCCAAAACCAGCGACGCAAATCCCCTTCTCCTGACCGGGTCAGCCTTGCCAGGGTTTCGAACTCGGTCTTGGCCTGATCGGATTGATGGGTGCGAACAAGGCACTCAACAAGAATTTTTCTGGATTGGACACCCGCCGGTTGGGCGGCGATGGCCTTTTCCAAATAAGGGATTGCCTCCTGGTGCCGACCCAGGGTTTTCAGGTATTCCGCAACCATGACGAGGTGAGTCGCATTCTCCGGGGAGAGTTCGGCCAACCTTTGCGCGAGGACGAGGGCCCGGGGGATCTTCCTGGCGCGAACAGCCGCCAATGTGGCTCCCAAAAGGTTGAATTCCTCGTTTGGTTTGGATTTGGTATTGGATCCGGATTTGATGATCCGCTCCCACACCAGGAGAGCGTCCTCAAATCGGCCCTCCCTGGCGAGCCTCGCCGCCTGCCAGGACCATAGCTCGGGATCGCCCGGGTTTTTGGCAAGGATGCCATCCAGTTTTCGGGCAAGGACGCCGTTATAGGGATTTTGGTTGGGAGGAAACTCCTGGCTTATCATGGAGAGCGCGATCACCAGTTCGCGTTCGTCCTCCGGGGTCGCGGGCCCCGGAAAGCCCACAAGCGGCAGCTCGCCCGGATTGAGCGGGCGACCCGCCAACGGTTCCTCGGGTGGAACCCGCTTGATGCGATGATCGCTAAGCGATGTGTGGGCAATGTCGGCACTGGCCCGACGGGGAAGATGGCAGGCGGCACAGTCATTCTGGCGCGCAAGGCGGTGCACCAGAGGCAGGGAACACGGAGGTGAAATCCCCCCCGTCGGGTCTGGTTTTCCGGGGGTGGCGGCCACGGTCGCCACCCCTTCTTTTTTGGCATCGCTTTTGTGGCATTTGAGACATTGCCTCCGGTTGTAGTCGACACGGTCCTTTTCCGAGGGCATGAAGTGGGCGTCGTGACAGGTCGTGCATCCAAGCGCCCCGTTGCTTTTCTGGAAACATTTGCTCGCGTGCATCTGCTCCACCTGGCCGACCGCCTTGTTTTTTTCACCCATGACAGGATTGCGCGACCAGACCATGACGAAGTCCGAAAGCCTCAGTCCCGGTCTCCAATCCTCGACATGGCGTCCCTGTCTTTCGACCCTCTTTTCCCCCTGAAGGTGGCACTGGTTGCAAACCGACTCGCGAAGCTCCGGTTCAAGGCGCGCGGGATTCACGATTGATGTGTCGGCCTTCCCCTTTCCAACCCGGTTGGACGGATTGCCAAAAGCAGTGGCGGGATCATTGGCCCGCTCCTCGCAGTGGAGCTTTCCGGGTCCATGACATCTCTCGCAACCGATTCCCAGGTTGCGGGCCGATATCGGCTCAAAACGATTTTGGGTCCCGGGCACATGTTTGACCTGGTTGGTGTGGCAAAAAAGACAAAGTCTCGAAATGGGTCGGCCGGGATCCTCCCGGTCCATCTGCAAACCCGGAGACACATCCCAGATCCCTTTTTTGGAAAACCAGCTCATCGAGGTTTGGTATAGCCATCCATGCTGGTCAAGAATGTACGACCGGCCCCGATGCCCCGAGCCCACCGCTATGGCGAAATCGGTTTCACGCGAGACAACCGGACTCCCCTTTTCATCGAGGAAGGTCTCGCTTTGGTGGAGAACCTTGGCGCCTTTGTTGTTCGGGTCGTCCTTTTCCCCGATACGGAAAAGGATGTTGTCGTTGATGAAGGAGGGCTGGGCGCTATCCTTGAAATTCTCGATGCCGGTTCGTCCGGCCATGTCGGGCTTGCCCGCCCAGGAGGAGGAACGGGCCATGGTGTGCGTCCCATGGTAGGACTCGCAAATTCCCTGGTGACAGGTTTTGCAAGCATCATCGCCGACATACTGGATTTCGGGACGGACATTTCGCCAGACAACATCCTTGGCCAAGCGCGGGTCGGTGACCTCCGCAAAAGGAATCGGCTCCACATCGGGATCGGCCGCGAGCGGATCGGGCCCGGCCTTCCCTCCGCCAAAGCGGATCGCGAGGAAGACGACCGCCCCAATTGCCAAGGCACCCAAAACGGCGAATTTCCAAATGTGCTTTTTCAAAATGCGCCCCGCGGTTAATTGCAATGGAGGGAGAGTCTTGTGCGTGATTCGATCTTATCATACCCGGCGGGCGGCAATATACCCCGGGTTCCACGGACCGGGAAATTGGTGGCATCCCGACAAAAACCCTTTGCCGAAAAAATGCCGCACCGCCCGAAGCGCTTTTCAAAATGCCTGGCCAACCCAGGATCACCTCGACTTTCGCGCCAGGAACAACTCTCTCAATGACTTCTCTCTTTTCTTGCTTTTAAATAGCTTTTGACCTCTTCAATCCCACGGGTGTTGAAGACATCTTTCGACTCGCACCAGCCGCGCCTTGCGACCTCGACCCCATAACGGATGTTGGCGACTTCCCCAGGCGCATGGGCATCGGGATTGATCACCAGGAGAATCCCCATGTCCCGGGCCCGTCGCACAAACACCCAATCCAGATCAAGCCGCCACGGGTTGGCATTGATCTCGATCATAACACCATGCTTCGCGGCGGTTTCCAGAACCTTGTCCAGATCCACCGCATAGGCGCTTCGCCGAAGGAGGAGCCGCCCGGTTGGATGCCCAAGCATCGTCACAGCGGGGTGGGAAATGGCTTTGCAAATCCGGGCGGTCATCTCCTCGCGGGGCTGGTTCATGTTCATGTGAACGCTCGCGACGACATAGTCAAATCCCGACAATAGCTCATCGTCATAGTCAAGCGAACCATCCTCGAGGATGTCTACCTCGGAACCCTTGAAGATGTGAATACCCGAAAGCTTTTCGTTAAGCCGGTCTATTTCCGCCCATTGCTCCCTCACCCGTTTGGGCTTGAGCCCGTTGGCGATTCCCAAAGACTGGCTATGGTCTCCCACGCCAAAGTATTCGAGCCCGATGTCCCTGGCGGCTATAGCCATCTCCTCCAGGGTCGCCGAACCATCACTGGCGGTTGTGTGGTTGTGAAAGATCCCGCGTAGTGAACCCGCCTGGATCAGTTTGGGAAGTCCCTTGCCCCCTGTTAGCTTTGCAGCTTCGATCTCCCCTGTCATCTCCCTGAGTTCGGGAGGAACCCATTGCAGGCCGAGGTGTCGATAGATCGATTCCTCGGTGGGACAATCGAGCGGCCCATCGGGACCGCTTAGGGCATACTCGTTGAGCTTGTAGCCATGCTCAATAGCCAAGCCCCGCATGCGGACATTGTGCTCCTTGGATCCGGTGAAGTACGCCAAGGCACAGGCAAAGCTCTCCGGCGGGACAAGCCTTAGGTCAGCCCCCAATCGGGACCTGCCTGTCATCGAACCCGGATCGGCCACTTCGAGGACCACGCTTGCTTTGGTCTGGCCCCGACCAGAGACATGGACAACTTTCGGAAACGCGACAAAAGCATCCATCACCCCTTCAGGATCGATCCCCGGTTTGAGGGTCGCCACAATGTCGATGTCCTTGACCGTTTCGCGGGCCCTGCGCAAACTTCCCGCCTGCTCGATTCGTTCAACCCCTTGGATCCCCGCCAAAAGTCGGATCAGGTCTTCAGCCACCTCGATTGCCACGGGCCGATGCACCCTTCCTTCGCCTTCCCTGAGGAAGGCAATCCCCTCAAGAATGTTGGTTTGGGTCCTGGATCCAAAACCTTTGACATCGGCGATCCGTCCGGTCTCGCAAGCAGACTTGAGGGCGGCCAACGATTCGATCCCAAGCTCCTCATAAAGGAGTTTCACCTTTTTGGGACCAATTCCCGGAAGCCTCAACATCTCCAGGAGTCCGGGAGGAATTTGGGCCCGAAGGTCCTCAAGTTCCTGAAGACGGCTGGTCCTGTGGAGGGTTTCGATCTTGGCCAAAAGGGCCTTTCCAATCCCGTCCACCTGGGCCAGGCTCCCATCGGCAATGAGATGATCCAGGGGCTGGGTCAAAGTCTCGAGGGCCCGGGCCGCTTTGCGATGGGCATTGATCTTGAAAACATTTTCCCCACGAAGCTCCAGCAAGGTCGCGATCTCGCTCAGGGCTACGGCAATTTCGTTGGCGTCCATCACTTTCATATCCTTCCAGATAGAGTCCTTATCCTCAGGTTAGGACCCTGGTCCACCTGGAGGAGCAATTGGGGATGGCAAGTTGAACGAGCCGGCACGCGTTCTTATTGTTGATGACTCAAGGCTATTCCGAACAGCCCTGGAGCGGGCTCTTTCCGGAATGGAAGGAATTTCCCTTGCCGGGTCCGTGCACAGCGGACTCCGGGCCTTGGACCTCATCCGCGAACACCCGCCTGATCTGGTCACCCTCGACTTTGAAATGCCCGGCCAGGACGGACTGGTTACCCTCAAACAGATCATGGAATTCAATGCCTCCCGTAAGGATGGCAAGCCTGTGGGTGTTGTTATGCTCAGCTCCCACACGAGGGCGGGCGCCGAAATCAGCATGAAGGCGATCGAACTTGGCGCCTTCGACTTTATTCCAAAGCCCACGACTCCGGACCCCGAAACGGGAATCAAATACCTACGGGAGCAACTTCTCCCGCGTATCCGGGCTTTCCTCAGAAACCGGGGCGAACCCACCCGGGCCTCGGGCCTGCGATTGGCTATCAAACCACCCACGATAGATTCCACCCCCACCAAACCCAGCCCAAGGCGAACCCTCCGGGCGGTTCTTGTGGCTGTCTCCACCGGGGGGCCTCGCGCCCTGAACACACTCCTTTCCGGACTAAAAGGAATTCGGGTGCCCATCCTGATTGTCCAGCACATGCCTCCGGACTTTACCCTTTCCCTGGCCCAAAGTCTTTCCCGGACAACGGGGATTCAGGTGATCGAGGCGACCGACAATGAACCCCTTCGCCCCGGAGTGGCCTACCTGGCTCCGGGAGGAATGCACATGGTGGTTCGCAACACACCGGGTCTTGGATTCCTCGCGGGCCTTTCGGACCTCCCCCCGGAGGAAGGATGTCGCCCTTCCGCAAACTATCTCTTCAGGACGGGCGCCTCGGTATATGGTCCTGATTGTGTGGGAATCATACTCACGGGAATGGGACGCGATGGTGTCCAGGGGTTGGCAAGCCTGAAACGCCAGGGTGGCCTGGTGATAGCCCAGGACGAAGCCACAAGCACCGTTTGGGGAATGCCCGGGGCCGCCGTCCAGGCCGGCCTGGCAGACATGGTGCTGCCCCTGGAGCAGATAGCTACGGCAATTCAATCGATCAGGGGACCAGGTGACTCCCGGCGCATGGAGCCCCTCCCATGAGCCAGAACCCTTCACCACGATGGCCAAACACCGGATCTGCCATTCCTTCCAGCTCCGAAATCCGCCCGGAAACCCGTTTGCGGATCGCCCGCCAAATCCAGGGGCTTTGCGGAATCGTTTTGGGACCGGACAAGGACTATCTCCTGATCCACAGGGTGATCCCACTCGCCCACAATGCCGGATGCTCCAACCTGGATCAGCTCTGTGACCGGATTGATTCCCAGGCCAATCCCTTGTTGAAGGAGGCCCTTATCGAGGCGGTCACCACGCACGAAACATCATTCTTCCGGGATACCCACCCCTGGGAGTCCCTCAAAACAACCATCCTTCCCGGGCTACTCAAAAGCCCGGAACGAACCGGCAAACTGAGAATCTGGAGCGCCGCCTGCTCCTCCGGACAGGAGGCATATAGCCTTGCGATTGTGGTTACCGAGGTCTGTGAGGCGCTGGGTCTGGCACCCTTTTCGGAAGTTTCGATTCTTGGAACGGACATCTCCGAAAAGATGCTGGTCATTGCCCGCGCCGGAATCTACTCCGCCGCCGAGGTGAAGCGGGGAATGTCCCCCCAACGACAACAGAAGTTTCTCACTCCCTGCGAAATGGGCTTTGAGTTCTCCCCCAAACTTCGATCCCTCATCCGCTGGCAAAGGGGAAACCTTCTCGACAACCTCTTGGGGCAGGGACGCTTTGACCTGATTCTTTGCCGGAACCTGCTTATCTACCTTGACGAACCCACTCGGAAGCGCCTGGTCGAGGCTTTGGTAGGCCGTTTGGAACCCCACGGTTTGCTTCTGGTTGGCGCGGCGGAAAGTCTGTTTGGACTTAGCCCCAAAATCATTCAGAAGACGATTGGATCCTCCCTGGTTTACCAGGGAATTTAGCCCTTAACCGGAGTAGCCGGGAATGGGATGTTCCTCGTGGAACAAGCGACCAGAACAAAAGACCACGCCACCCGATACCTTGGAACCAAAAGGTAGGTTCCACGAGGAACATCCCCTGGTGGCCCATCAACCGACCCACAACTGCAAACCGATCACCGCCCACAAACCAAACCCGACGGCGATGTTGATCCAGAAAAATGAGATGTTCACCCGCCTCAGATCCCCGGGGCGCACCAGCGAATGTTCCAGGCCAAGAAGCAGGGTAATCGCACCCAGCCCGGTCCAATAGATTGTCCCCATTTTCGGTTCCGCCCATGGGAGCAGCGCCAAAAGGCCCAACATCACCAAATGCGATAGGGCCGCAAGACGCAAAGCGTTCCGGGCCCCCAGGAGACTGGGGATCGAAAAGAGTCCTTCTTTTCGGTCAAAACCCTCGTCCTGGCAGGCGTAGATGATGTCAAATCCGCCAACCCAAAAAACGACGGCAAAGGAGAGGATCGATGGGATGGCAAGTTCCCCCCAGATCTGTTCCCCCCGGATGGCCACCCAAGCTCCCGAGGGAGCACAAGCCAAAGCCAGTCCGAGCCAATAGTGCGCCAGACTTGTGAAACGCTTGGCGTAGGAATATCCCAAAAGCCAAAGGAGAACCGGAACACAAAAATAAAGCGGATACCAATTTCCAAGAGGCAGGAAAATCAGGGTGCCCAGGATAAATCCAAGGGAAGTCAAAACGACAAACCAGCTGACAACTCCCACCGAAAGTTCCCCTGAAGGGATGTGACGATCGGCCGTGCGGGGGTTAATCGCATCGATTTGCCTGTCCGCCAGGCGGTTGAAAGCCATCGCGGCCGAGCGGGCCATGGCCAGGCAAACCACAATACCCAAAAGCCCAAGCACCTCAAATCCCTGCCGATCCCAGGCCAGCATGCCCGCGGACATGGCAAAAGGGAGGGCAAAAAGTGTGTGGCTGAAGCGAATCAGTTCCAACAAACGGGTGGTTAAACTGCGGGTGGATTGAGGCATTGCGTCCTGGATCCGGGCGTCCGATAGGTACCCAAATCATCCTATTGTGAGGGTGCGGGTTTCGTGAGGAAGAGACGAAAATCGGGATTGGCCCTTAACCCCAAAGGCTGCACCCGGTAACATCTTTAGCAAGGAGCATTTCCAGGCGTCTAGGCGTTTGGGACGCCACCACCCGGTGGCACGGGGACCATGACCCATTTTCTGGGTCACCGTTGCTTGGATAGTTGGAGCCTGGCCGGGCTTCGACACGCAAATCGTCCCCGTTATCGGGGAGTCGTGGCGCGGACACATCTCGGGCCAATCTGCCTGAAATTCCAGTCCTGTTCTCTCCATGCTTCGGGGTGTGTTTCCCCGGGCTACCTCTTCGTAGGCATCGCCTAGGGGCGTTTGAAGGGCTATATCATGAACGGCGCCGACCTGATCAAGGGTGTGGATTTCCTCAACCGGGAAAAGAACATCCCACGCGAACTGATCTTCTCGGGTATCGAGAAAGCTGTCCGCCTGGCAATCTCCAAAAAGTACGAAACCGAAGAAGGCATCGAAGTCTCGATCAATCGCGAAACCGGCGATATCAAGGCCCGCTACGGCGACACGGTTCTCACCCCCGACGAACTTGGCCGCATCGCCGCCCAGTCCGCCAAGCAGCTTATGATCCAGAATTTCCGCGAAGCGGAATCCGAGGAAACTTTCGGCAAATACAAGGACCGCAAAGGCGACATCGTCTATGCCGTTGTCCAGCGGGTCGAGCGAGGTCTGGCACTTTGCAATCTGGAATCGGACAAGGTCGAGGCAATCCTCCCCAAAAGCGAGCAGATCCCCGGAGAAATGCCCCACACCAACGAGCGCCTCAAAGCGATCATCCTTGATGTGCGGCGCACAGGCAACCGGGTGAAGATCGTCCTTTCGCGCACCCACCCCGATTTCCTCCGCCGACTTTTCGAGGAAGAAATTCCCGAGATCGCCGATCATGTCGTCGAGATCCGCGCTGTCTCACGGGAAGCCGGTCACCGTTCCAAAATCGCGGTCTCTTCGGTCGACATGAAAGTCGACTGTGTCGGCTCATGCCTTGGAACCAAAGGCAGCCGCATCAAGACCATCATCGAAGAACTCGGTGGCCAGGAGCGTATTGATGTTGTCCGCTGGAACGACTCGCTCCAGGTGCTCATCGACAACACCCTCAAGCCCGCCAAGATCGACGAGGTCTTCCTCTACGAGAAACTTGGCCGCGCCATTGTCCTTGTCAAGGATGACCAGCTCAGTCTGGCCATCGGACGCAAGGGACAGAATGTCCGTCTGGCCTCGCGTCTTGTGGGGTGGGACATCGAAATTATGACCGAGGCCGAGTTCACCGGTAGTCTCGAAAAAGCGGAAGCCTGGTTTAGCCAGATCCCCGGCATCACCGACGATCTGGTCCAACAGTTCATCGAAGCGGGATGTCTCAGCTACTCCGACCTCGAATGTCTGGAGCCTGAGTATATCGCCGAACTCGCTGGCATCACCGAAGAAGCCGCCGATGACATGCTCGAATGGGCCGAGGAGGCCGCCCGCACCGTTGAGGTCGAGCCTCGTGGACGGGGCCCCCGTGACCACCAGGCTCCCGTGCAACACGCCCCGGTCGACACGGGTGATTACGCTGTGGATGAGGGACTTCTGGGCGGCGCCCCAATCGAGGAGGCCACCCCCGAGGAAGCGGCCATCGAGGAAGAGCATCAGGATGCCGTGGCCGATTTCCTCAACACCCCTTCCGGGGAGGCGGCACCCGCCGAAGGTGAAAAGCCGGAATAAGGGCTGTTTTCCAGGGAGCCAAAAATGGCCTCCCAATGGATTTGAAATTTGAAAAGCCAAGGGCCCGGAGGATGTTTCCCCCGGGCCCTTGGCTTTATCCGACTTGCTGGTTCTCCGTTGGCCGGAGTCTAGAAGCTGAATTCCGGACGCCTTTCGGCGAGCTGGTTTTGAAGGCGGGAGACAATGCTCGAGTGCATTTGGCTCACGCGGGATTCGCTCAGGTCGAGTGTGGCGCCGATTTCTTTCATGGTCATATCCTCGTAGTAGTAGAGGATGATGATAAGACGCTCATTGCGATTAAGACCCCGGGTAACCAGGCGCATCAGGTCGCGATTCTGGATCTTGTGGGTTGGGTCTTCGGCTTTCTTGTCTTCGATGATGTCGATCTCGCGGACATCCTTGTAGCTGTCCGTTTCATACCATTTTTTGTTGAGGGAAACCTGGGTGACAGCGGTCGCTTCCGAGGCGAGCTTGTTGAATTCCTCGACGGGGATGCCCATCTTTTCCGCCATTTCTTCAGGGCGGGGCGGGCGGCCCAGCGCGGCTTCCAGTTGCTTGCGGGCGACTTCCACCTTGCTGGCTTTGGAGCGGACAAGACGGGGCACCCAGTCCATGGTACGAAGCTCATCAAGCATGGCGCCGCGGATACGGGGCACACAGTAGGTTTCGAATTTCACGCCACGCTCGAGGTCGAAGGCTTCAATCGCATCGAGAAGGCCAAACACACCGGAGCTCGAAAGATCGTCGAGTTCGACGCCATCGGGCAGACGGTTCCAGATTCGCTCTGCATTGTAGCGAACCAGGGGCATGTACTTTTCCATCAGGAAATTGCGAAGTTCGATGGTGGGATTGGCGCGGTATTCACGCCAGATTTTGGTGATGTCTGTTTCTACTTCAGTTTGCATTGAGCTCTCCCCCAAGAGCCGGACCGGGCGGAACCCGATCCGTTGTGGCTTGACATTCCGGAGGAAACGGACCTCCCGAAATCAGTGGTTAAACCCACCGTCCCAAGAACCCTTTTCCCCGGACAACCCAGACCGGCGAACCCAAAAAGGTTCCCCCCGCCGGTTTGGATCCGCGGTGATTTTCAACTTCACCGCGTGTCAGTTGTCTTCCATGACACACCGGGCGAAAGAGAGCCCGGCGCATCGCTATCCATCGGAACATCCAGCCAGCCCTCTTCAATGAAATCCAATTGGGATCACATTTGAAGAACTTACAAAACCGGTGGTCTCGTTTCGGGAAGTCCCCACCTCCCGAGTCGTTTACCGGTTTCTGCCGGACATCCTCCCATCAGACTTGTTTCAGGCGCCTTCGCGTCCCCACGCTGCTGCGCTTCCCAAGTCCGATGGGGGGGCAATAGTGTTTTCCAGACCTCGCTGTCAAGTTTGAAATCCTCACAAAATTCCAAGATTTTTTTTGAAAAAAGTTCAACTCAAAACGGTTCTGACGAATCTGCCGACAAGCTGTTTCGGGATAACAAGGCAAACCCTGAGGAGAGACCACGACAACTTCGCCCCGTTCTGAGACAATCGGTGGTGGAATCGGATCATCGGTTCGCCGGACAAAATCTCCGGCAAGGAATTTTTGGTCATCCCCCAAAAGGGCCAACAAGGGAAGACCACCAATAAGGGAAGACCACCATGCACGCGCTCCTGATCAAGTCCCTTACCCAGGCCTTTTATCTGTCGATGACTCTTCACCTGGATAGTGTTGTCGAACCTCCCGTGGTACCCGACCCCTCCTACACCGAACCCAGGGGAGAGCGCCCCACCCCTCCACCGAGGGAAGGTTTTGTCCCGGAAGCGATGCCATGGTTCCTTGACAATATCCAGCCGGGTGAAGATCCGTTGTTGGGACACGACACGGGACACCCCGACTACACCCCCCCCGCCGGCCTGGGAACGACAGGCTTCTACCGCGCATCCTCCCGCAATATCTGGAATCATGCGGCCGTCGATGGCGCCGGGGAATTCCGCCCTCGCGTCAACTATGTTCCAGGCGAGGGAACCTTCCGATCCATGGATGGCCGACCTATGCCCCAAATGCGTTCCTTGCCTCAATTCTGGAACATGGGCAGTCCGATTGAATAAAATGCCCATTGAGGCATTTTCACGGACCACCCTTCCAAAGAATCAGCATCATGAGCCACGACACAACGCAGGTCACACCGGGGCACGAGCGGCCCCATGATGTTTCCCTTCTCCTGAAACTTTGTCTGATCCTGAGTGTCTTCTTTTTCGTGGGTATTGTTCTTTATGGTCTGATTGCCCGGGACACCTATATCTCGGGCCACTGGAGCGGACTCTAGTCCCCCTCTCCCAAACCCAACCATCAAGGCCCCGCCTCCTTTCCCCTCACAGACCCTGCTGGCAGGAATGCATTTATGTCCGATTACGAAAGCCGGGCCGTGCTCCGCAAATTGGGCCGGAGCGGTCCACTCGTTCACCCCATCGGTTTTGGTGCCTGGGCCCTGGGTGGCCAATGGGGCAATCAGGACGATGGCGAGTCCGTCCGCGCACTTCACAAAGCACTCGACCTGGGCGTCAATCTGATCGACACCGCAGCCGTCTATGGCGATGGACGCAGCGAACGGATCATCGCCCGGGCCCTGGGCGAGCGAAAAGAAAAACCGATCCTCGCGACCAAGACTCCCCCGGTTGCCGGCCCCTGGCCTCCAACTCCCTGGTGCAATGCTAGCGAACGCTATCCAGAAAAATACCTGATCGAAAATGTCGAAGAAAGGCTAAGGAACCTGAAGGTGGAGCGAATTGACCTTCTTCAACTCCACACCTGGACTCGTGCCTGGAACCGCGACCCCCAACCTCTCGAAGTTCTTGCCAAATTAAAGAAGCAGGGCAAGATCGGCCTGATTGGAATTTGCACCCCCGAACAGGACCAAAATTCCGTCATCGGCCCCATGCGACTTGGACTGGTCGATGTTGTCCAGGTCATCTTCAATCTGTTCGATCAGGAGGCCGCCGCCGGGCTCCTTCCCGAAGCTGCCCGCCATCAGGCCGGAGTGATTGTCCGGGTGCCTCTGGATGAGGGTTCCCTTTCCGGAAAATACACCCCCCATCACAAATTTCCCGAGGGAGACTTCCGCTCCCGCTATTTCGAAGGCGACCGTCTTGACCGAACCCTGTCCCGGATCGAAGCCATCAAGGCGGACATCGCCGAGGCCAACCTTGGGCCCGAGTGGACCCTGCCCCGGGTCGCGATCCGATATGCGATGGATCAGGCCGGAGTCACCATTGTTATTCCCGGAATGCGAAGCGTCGCTCAGGCCGAAGACAATACTTCGGTTGCAAACCTCCCACAGCTGCCGGAGGAGCTGACCAAAAAGCTCCGCCGTCACAATTGGTTGCGGGGAGTTTGGTACGGCGGGAAGCAATAGCCGATTGGGCCAAAAGATGGCCGCCGATCTCATTCAGGCGGGCTGTGCCTGGCCGATTGCGCCTGGCCGTAGTTCCCTGATGGACACCCGGCGTTTCCCCTCCCCCTTCCTGCCCGTTAGGCAATTGTCCCGATAACAGGCCGATCCTGATCAGGGACAATAGGATCACTTCGCCTAACCTGTTTCTCCCCTCCCCATTGAAAGGGAAATTTCATGACGCGTTCCTCGATCCTCCGCCGCTCCTTTTGGAAGGCAACCGCAACCTTTGGCCTTTTGGGTTCCTCCCTGATCGGAACGGTTTTGGCAGAGGAGACGCCAAAACAGGATGCCCCGCCTTCGAACCCAAAGACCACCCATGGTTTTCTCGCCACAGGCGGGGCAACCTACATCCGCTCCCATGACGGAAAGATCCTTTGGGAATTCCCGCATGGATCGCGTGATGGCGAAGTTTTGGAAGATGGCTCAGTGCTGCTTGCCCTGAATAAAAGCAAAGCGCACCCGGGAGGCGCGGCCGCCATTGTCGACAAATCGGGCAAGGTTCTCTTCCTTCACGAAGGGACCCAATCCGAGGTCAACACCGCCCAGATGCTCAAAAGCGGAGCGATCCTTTTGACCGAGGCGGGCGCGAAGCCCCGGATCCTTGAAGTCAGCCGCGAGGGGAAGATCGTCGCCGAGGTCCCCCTCCAGGCCCAAACCCGGGATCACCACCTGCAAACCCGCATGACCCGGAAACTTCCCAACGGAAACTATCTTGTTCCCCAGCTTCTGGACCAGGTCGTCAGGGAATACACCCCCGAAGGAAAAATTGTTTGGGAGGTGAAGACTCCTTATTGGCCTTTCACGGCCATTCGTCTTCCCGATGGAAACACCCTGATCGGTTGCACCCTCAAGGACCTGGTCGTCGAGGTGGATCCCAAGGGCGCCATTGTTTGGCAAATTGACAACAAGGATCTTGGAGGTCGCCTGATCAATGACGCCTGCGGCGTTCAAAGGCTTCCCAACGGGAACACGGTCATCACAAGCCACCATGCCCAGGGGGACGAGGTCCGCCTGACCGAGGTCGACCGGGACAAAAAAATCGTTTGGACCCACAAGGACAAAACCAGGCCGGGAATCCACCATTTCCAGATTCTGGACACCAATGGCGAGACTTTGTCCAACCGCAAGCTTCGCTAGGAATTCTTCCTTTCTGTTATTGTGAAACCAAAACTATCTCCCCGTGGACGCGCAGTGCCGCAGGGAGAAAGCCAGGGAA
>CAWUOD010000011.1:0-17065 GCA_963923115.1 uncultured Singulisphaera sp. | reverse complement strand
CCGATCTGGATCGCGGCCTTTTCCGGATTCCATGTATAGAGCTGATTGCGTGCCGAAACTGTCCCCATGAGCTGGCCATCCACATAAAGCCTTGAGATTCCGTCGGGCTTGCTGGTGTTGTAGTGTTCAAACACGATCGCCACATGAGTCCATTTGCTCTTGGCGAATGGAGGCCTGGTCACCACAACCGCAGGCTGCTCCCCCGGGGGGAGTTTGTCAAAATCCAGGTTTCCCTTGGGATTCCATGTTTTCAAATCCGCCAACACTCCCAGGCGAAAGTGTTTTGGTCTTTCATTCTTTGTGAAATCAACCCAAATGGCTCCATCATTCCAGGCCTTTTCGGTTACCTGGATCGGGTCACAATACCAGTCCCCCAAATCTGCTTGCGGATCAAGACTGAGCCAAAACGAAGCCGTCCCGCTCCAGTCCTTATTCCTGTAATCAACATTTCCCTTTGCCTGATAAAAAACCACCTTGTTCGATTTTTTTACAAAGCGAAGCGCGTTACCTCCGTGTCGCCCTTCCCCTTTGGCGATTTCAAAGTCCACTGCGGGCAAGCCCGGTTTGGAATCTTTTCGCTCGGCGGATGATGCCGCAAAAATTCGCCTGTCCCCTTTGGCAAAATCCGCATCGGGGCCGGTTTCAAAAGTCGCGGAAAAAGTCATGGCTTCACGAAGGGCCGCCAGATTGCCAGACTCCTGGGCAACCGCGAGGGAATGAAAAAACAACCCGGAGACCAAAATCATTGCCCTGAGGGGAAGCGAATTTCGATACATGGTGAATGAACCTAAAAAATGGTTGATCAACCAGGGAATCCATTCCGTTGGCTGCCTGGGACAGGCATTGGTTCGCAAACCCACAATCTACCCAAACAGTGGGTCCGGTCAACCCAACAGCAGCCCCCAAAGACAATGACCAGGTGCCAACCCATCAGCCTCCTACAATAAGTTTTGGTAATAAATGGGCGGAACATCTTCGAAACCGATCCATTGGCGACCGATTGGGCGGCAGCTTTCCGCAAAAAGCCCCAGGCACCTGACATTTGCGGAAGGTCCTGATCCCGGCCCGTCTCTAATCGCCAAAAGAGAGAAGGCAGATGACCGAGCTTGAAAAGGATCCCGAGGCAAATTTCCCAAAGGAATCCCATTCCCCGGGACCAATCCATGTTTTGACCATCGGTGTTTCCCGACAGGAGGACGGTTCCGGATTTCCCGCCCTTGCCCAATGTGAAAACAATGCTCTGGCCATCCGCGATTGTTTCCTCAACTATCCCCAGCTTAAGGCGGAGCCAACCAAGGTGCTCTCCCTGACAACCAAAAGTTCAGGCGTTTCCCGTGGAGCAATCCTTTCGGGTGTCAAAAATCTTGCCTTGGGGGCGGAATCACACACTCGGATCCTTCTGTATTTCAGCGGTAATGGAATTCGGATCAGGGATCAACTGTATCTCGTACCCGAAGATGCCTACGATGCCGGAGACCCCGGGTGTCTTGTTGGTTGGGAACAGATTGTGTTTTTTTTGACAAAATCCAAAGCCGCCCAAACGATCATCATTCTCGATGCATGCTGGTTTGAACCGGAAAACGCCCCTGGACAATCGGAAATACGACGGGAGTTTATATCCGACATTATGGATCGCAGCAATAGCATCATTGTTTTGGTCGCAAGCGCCGATTCCGATGAGCCGCTCCGGGAATCTCCCGATACCCGACTAAGCCTTTTTACCTATCACCTGAAAGCCGCGCTTTCAGGGGCAAGGGAAGCCCTGGAAGGGAAACACCTTACGATCGATTCCCTTTTCCGGTTTATCTCCGAACATTCAAAGAGGGAATCGCCCGGGGGGCCAGCCACCCATAATCCCCTGCTCGAAAACAAATCCGATAAACCTGTAATTCTGGGAGATTTCACACCAAGAGTGGTCGATTCCTCACTGGCCCTTGGCATGTCGCCTATATCCTCGGTTCAATTTGTCGGATCCGAGGCCATGCGGGTCAAGGATGTTTTGACCGCCATTCGCAAAACCTACTCGGCCCAATACATAGCCAGCCGGGTCAATGAAACCCTTGGTGAACATTATGAGGAAGACCTGGGCAGGGCTGTGGCCCGATTAAAAAACCATTTCGATTTTCCCGAGGACGATGTCTACGCCGAAGGGGCGGGCATTCGTTTTCCTGGAGGAAGATACCGTCTGGAGTACATCCCCGATACAGACAAAGCGGGTTGGCTTTTGGAGCATGTAACATTTTTCAGTGCCTGGTTTTCCAAGCCCGAAAAAATGGCCAAAATCCTGGACACGCTGGATCTTCGCCCAACGGAAATGAAGCTGGAATTGGCCACCGAAATCACGCTGAAACGGCTGATTCCCGGCATGAAAGCAAATGGGTGGAAACTGGAAAGCCAATTGGATCACAAAGCCGAGTTCTCAATGGGTTCCTACCTGTTGGGGCTCGAAAACGACACCATCACTTTTCGTGGATTTCAGACAACCGAACTCCTTGGAGAATCAGAGACCAACCAAACGAAAATCGCGGGCCAAATTCTCAACCTTTTGTCGAATGCCTCCGCGTAATCCGGATTTCTTTTGGACTTCCGCGACGGGAAACAGCAACTACTTTCCACATTTTTTGCAAGTCGGGTACATCCGAAACGATGCCATCTGCCGGAGTTCCCCACAATAAGGACATGCCTGCCCTTTCCCCTGAAAAGTATGGTAAGAGACATCCAAAATCACCAATAAAACCCATGATATCGCGCAAATGGAAATCGCTTTAAGGAGCATAACCCCGACTGCATCGATTCCACCGTTTGCCTGGATCAGGCCAAAGACAACCAGGGTCACGACACCCAATACCACCCGCGATAACTGAAAAAAAACTTTCAAGAATCCCTCCGGGGAATCGAATGCGACAACTCAGGAGACCCTTTGCTTTTTTAAACAGGAAATGGAAACGATTTCCAAAACAAAGCGTATTTTTTGTTTGTTTCAGACCAAGCCTGCCGATGGAATCCCACCTCCGGCAGGGCACGAATGTGCCCGGGGAGGATCCATTATTCTTGTGATCAACGACCAAAGTCGTTCAAACGGGGGGGGCACCCAGACACCTTACCGGATCGACTGCATATCAATCACAAAGCGGTACTTGACATCGCCCTTCAGGATTCGCTCATAAGCTTCGTTGATCCGTTGAATGGGGATCAATTCGATGTCCGAAACAATGTTCCTTTCGGCGCAGAAATCGAGCATCTCCTGGGTTTCGGCGATTCCGCCTATGCCGGAACCGGCAATCGAACGCCTTGCCAAAATGAGATTGAAAATGGCAGGCGAAGGATGGGGATGGGCTGGAGCTCCCACAAGGACCATGGTTCCATCACGCTTGAGCAGCGAAAGAAACGGGTCAAGATCATGCGAGGCCGCAACCGTGTTGATGATCAGGTCGAAACTTCGAAGATGCTTTTGCATCTGTTCAGGATCCGACGAGACAACCACATCGTCGGCGCCGAGCCTTTTGCCATCGGCAACCTTGGAAGGGGAGGTGGTGAACAATACGGTTTGCGCTCCCAGGGCATGGGAAAGTTTCACACCCATGTGGCCCAATCCGCCCAGTCCGACAATACCCACCTTTTTCCCAGGGCCGGCACTCCAATGTTTAAGGGGCGAATAGAGGGTGATCCCGGCGCAAAGGAGTGGAGCCGTTGCGGCCAGATCCAGCTTGGGGGAAACATGAAGCACAAACTTTTCATTGACAACAATTTTGTCTGAATACCCACCATAAGTCACCGGAGCTGTTTGGTGGGAATCGGGTGCGTTGTAGGTGAATACGGTTCCCCCGTTATCGCAATATTGTTCAAGGCTTTCCTTGCAACTTGGACATGCCCCACACGAATCCACCATGCAACCAACCGCCGCCAGGTCTCCCGGCTTGAATCCGGTGACCTTCGGACCAACTTTTGTCACCCGCCCTACGATTTCGTGCCCCGGAACACATGGATAAACCGTCGGCCACGCGGACCACTCGTTTCGAACAGTGTGAATATCCGAATGACATACTCCACAATACAGGATGTCAAATTCGACATCGTTTGGGCCTACCGCGCGCCGCGCAATGGTGGCCGGCGACAAAGTTGAATGGGAACTTGAGGCCGCATAGGCTTTGGTCATGATTCTTTCCTAAAAGGTCTTGCATTTGGATGAGCAGACTCAGGGCTTATTTTACGGACCATCCAAACGGGAGCGCCAAATTTGGATAAGCCATGATTTTTTGAAAACAAAAACCGGCTGCTCCAAGCCCTCTCCAGAGAGGATTTCTGTTTGTTTCAGGCAGAGTACTGTTCATCGCTTACCTTTTCCAACCAATCCACGGTCCTGCCATCGAGCTGTTCCTGAATGGCGATATGGGTCATGGGGGAATTCGGGCTGGCTCCATGCCAATGCTTCTCCCCAGGGGGGAACCAAACCACATCCCCAGGAAGAATCTCCTCGATTGGTCCACCCCATTTTTGGGCCCGGCCACATCCAGCGGTGATGATAATGGTTTGGCCCAAGGGATGCGTGTGCCATGCGGTTCGGGCACCGGGTTCGAAGGTGACGCTTGCTCCCAATGCCCGGGCGGGTTCCTCAGGCTTAAAAAGGGGATCAATGCGCACAGCTCCGGTAAAATACTCCGCAGGCCCCTTGTTTGATGGTTGCGAACCCATTCTCCTGGAATCCATTGGAGACCCCTTTTTGATGATGCGGTTTGTTGAATGATATGGCTTCATCAGAGTCATTTTTCTTACCCCAAACGGAGGATCCTGCAACATCACCCCTACACTCATGGAAAAAGCCAGGGGAATTGGGTTGGGAACAAAGGGCGACAAGGCCCCCGAACTTTAAAAACCCTCTGGATGAATTTGCCCGTTTGATGGTGAAAAAATGCGGATGGGAATTTTTCTTCGCTCAAAGGCGGTATCCTCGAATTCAAATCAGGAACCCGCTAAGTATTTGCCCGCGGGGTGGGAGTCCCGGGGCCTTTTCCAGTGCTTCAACACCCAAATTCGACTTTACCTGGCGCAAGAGTAAAATCGCCAATCATGCCCATCCGCATGATTGGTTGAACCACCCACGGTTACGAACACCGCTCTGCCGATCGCACTCCGTGCGTCCTATTGGCCTCCATTTCCAACAAGCATCAAGGAAGACGAAACATGACAGCACAAAATTATACCCCTTTTGTGATCCTTGCCATGATCTTTACGGCGCAACCAATATTGTCCCAGGCCGATGAGGAGAAATTCCCAACTCCACCTGTGGGATATGATTCCCGTCGCGAGGATATTGAACGCGGCAAGCTGGACACTTTTGTTTATGATTCAAAAACGGTGGGTATCCAACGCAAAGCCCGTGTGTACACCCCACCCGGATATACAACATCCCAAAAATACCCTGTTCTTTATCTTTTGCATGGTATTGGAGGCGATGAAAATGAATGGCCTCGCGGGGGCAATCCCGATCTGATCCTGGACAACCTTCTGGGAGACAAGAAAATTGTTCCCATGATCGTGGTGATGCCCAATGGCCGGGCAGCAAAAGATATCAAACCAAATGATCCCATTCCCAGGCAATCTCCCGCTTTTGCCGCTTTCGAAAAGGATCTGCTCAACGATCTGATCCCGGCGGTTGAAAAAACCTATTCCGTGAAATCCGATAGGCAATCAAGGGCACTGGCGGGGCTTTCCATGGGAGGAGGCCAGGCCCTGAATTTTGGCCTCAATAACATAGGCACCTTTGCCTGGATTGGTGGATTCTCCTCCGCGCCAAACACAAAACCGGTTGCGGAACTGATCAAGGATCCCGTGGATGCGACAAAAAATTTACGCCTTTTGTATGTGGCTTGTGGCGACAGGGATGGTCTTTTCCGAATCAGCCAGAATGTCCACGCCATGCTTGATGAGAAAAAAGTGCCCCACATCTATCGTGTCATTCCCAAAGGCCAACACGACTTCAAAGTATGGAAGAGCGATCTATACCACTTTGCGCAACTGGTTTTTCGCGAACCGGGATAAAAGGAATTCGCCGAATTCGGTCCGGTCCCTTGCCTCCTGGAATTTACCATCGGGCCTGAAGGGAATATTGGCGTTTGCCTATTCCCTTCCCAGCAGAAACCCAAACCCCAGTTTATGCCTTGATCCCCTGGCTCCGGCAAAGTGCCCATTCAACACCCCCTCACCTGAAAACCGAATAGACATTCGCCCGAAAACAGGGTACCCTGAAGCTTGGATTGCACGCCTGAAGCTGTTGGGAGCGGAATGTGGGAATCAATGACCAGTTGCAAAACCAACGCGATATCGCCGGGGAAGATTTGCCCCTTGATCTGATCAAATCCTCCGCCATCGTTCAGGCCAATCCCCGCCATCCAACAAAACGAAAGAGGATCCTCCCCCGATATTTCCTCTTATTGCTTATTCCCCTGATCCTTTTCACTGGGGCGGTTATCGGGATCTATGTTCAACCTCCGGCCCTGCGTATCTTCCTGCAATGGACCGGATTAAAGCCTGGGGGTGGCACGAGCAATCCTATTGCGGTTCCGGTGGACCATATCGCTGGAAGGTCCCCGAGGCAATCGACAGTTCGAAGCGTGGTCGCCCTTGGTCGCCTTATCCCCGAAGGGAAAGTCATTACGATTTCTCCACCCTACGGCTCAGGCGACGCCCGCATCGAAGAAATCAAAATTGCGGTGGGAAGCCAAGTCAAGCGGGGTGACACCCTGGCCCTTCTGGACAACTACGGAAGCCTTGAATCGGCTGTCCTTTCGGCGGAGAGCAATGTCGCGTTGCAAAAAGCGGCTCTTGAGCAAACCCGCCTGACGATTTCCTCCAATTTGGATGAGGCCAAGGCAACGCTTGAAAGGGCCAAATCCGCCGCGAAATTAGCCTCCCAGGATCTTAATCGCCAGCAGGACCTTTACAAAAAAGGTGCCGCTGTCCAGGCAGAGCTGGATCAGGCCATCGCGGTCTCCACCCAGGCCCTGAAAGATGTCACCAAGGCACAGGCCACCGTGGCCCGTTACGAAGCGCAA
Organism: uncultured Singulisphaera sp.; assembly: GCA_963923115.1. Lineage (GTDB taxonomy): Bacteria > Planctomycetota > Planctomycetia > Gemmatales > Gemmataceae > SYLG01. The sequence goes on along the minus strand of CAWUOD010000011.1, from coordinate 10,013 downwards.
AAGATCGACGAACAACCCGATGTTGTGGTCGCTTCACGGAAACTGGATTCGGCAATCACGGATCTGAACCGGACAAGAAGGGATCTGGCCCGGGGAATCGTCACGGCACCCGCCTCGGGAACCATCCTGGAGATCCACGCACGGCCCGGCGAAAAACCGGGAACTAAGGGAATTTTGGAAATCGGAAATATCCGGAATATGACCGCCGAGCTCGAAGTCTATCAATCGGAAATCGCCTATGTGGCAGTGGGCCAACAGGTGGAACTGACGGCGGATGCCCTGAAAACTTCTTTCAATGGATTGGTCAGCGAGATTGGGTATTCCGTCGAACGCCAAACCATGATGCGTGATGATCCGGCTGCAAACACCGATGCCCGGGTGATCAAGGTCAAGGTGAATCTCGATGAGGAATCGTCCAGGAGGGCCTCGCGCTTCACCAACCTTGAGGTGACCGGCCGCATCGCGATCGAGGCCCCCAAGTGACCCGACTGCTTATGCGCCTTTTGGGGCGCATGCCCATTGGCTGGCTTCAGCTTGTCTCAAACAAGCTCCGCTTTGCCTCGGCCGTAGCCGGGGTATCGTTTGCGTGCATTCTGGTTTTTGTGCAGTTGGGAATGATGGGCGCGTTTAGTGAAGCCACCCGGGTTTCCTACAGCGCTCTCAACGCCGACATTATGATCTCCTCTTCCGATGCAAATAGTCTTACAGAGGGATCCCATGTTGCCCGCCGGCGAATGTACCAGGCCCTCGCGGTGGCCGGTGTGGTGGAAGCCCAACCCTTGTTCATCGGGAGAGTGACCTGGCTTCAGGAAGATGGAAGCAAAATCGAATTCACCACCATAGGAATCGACCCTTCCCGCCCCTCCTTCATCGGGCCAGCCATAGGCGACATCAACTCCCTGAAACTGGCCAACAATGTATTGCTCGACAGCCGCGCCAGGGGAATGAAGCCGGACATGCTATCCGAGGCCACACGGGAGCATCCGCTCTGGATCGAGGCCCATGGCCAACAGATCGCCATCGTGGGAACGGTTTCTTTGGGGGGTGGATTTTCCGGGGATGGCTACATGGTGGTATCGGATCAGACCTTCATGCGACTTTTTCCTTCCCGATTCTCGGGAGCCCCCAATCACATCCTTCTTAAGGTTGCTCCGGGAGAAAATCCCCGTCTTGTCGCGGAAAGGATACGCAAAGAGCTTTCCACTACATCACTCAAGGTACGTTCCTTTTCCGATGCGATTGAAGAGGACATCAAATACCAAACCACACGCCGCCCGACCGGCCTGATTTTTGGCTTCGGTGTCGCCATCGGAACCATCGTTGGATTTGTGATTGTCTATCAAATCCTTTCGACGGATGTGGCGGATCATTTGCGGGAATATGCCACTTTCAAAGCCATGGGATACAGCCAGCGATTTTTTCAAAGCATCGTCATGGAACAGGCGGTAATCCTCGCGGTCACGGGATTCATCCCCGCCCTGGTGTTTGCGCTTGGGATTTATCAGGTCATGGCAAAAGCTACTTCGCTTCCCATTGAAATGAGTCCTGGCCGTGCAATATTGGTTTTGGTCGGCACCATCGGAAGCTGTGCCCTTTCCGGGATTTTTGCGATGCGGAAATTGGCCACCGCCGATCCCGCCGATCTGTTTTAGGGGGGCTGCAAATATGAAGGAATCAGCTCCCACGGATCCGATTGTTGTCAAGGGACTCAACCACTGGTTTGGGACCGGCCAAACTCGAATCCAGTCGCTTTTTGATATCCATTTGCACATTGCGCGTGGCAAACTAACGGTTCTCATGGGCCCCTCGGGCTCCGGCAAAACCACCCTCCTAACCTTGATGGGCTGCCTCAGAAATGTTGAAACCGGATCGGTTCAATTACTGGGCCACCAACTGCGCGGGGCGAGCAACGATACACTTACCGTGCTGCGACGGCGTCTTGGTTTCATTTTCCAGGCCCACAATCTCCACTCCAGTCTGACCGCGCTTCAAAATGTCAGAATGGGCCTGGAGGTTCACGGGGCCAGGGACCACTCCGAATATGATCGGGCTTCCGCGCACATTCTTTCCCAACTGGGATTGGGGGAAAGGTTGAATTACCTTCCCCAAAAATTGTCCGGCGGACAAAAACAGCGCGTGGCTGTCGCCCGGGCCCTGGTGGGCAATCCGGAAATCGTTTTCGCGGACGAGCCAACCGCCGCGCTCGATCGCGAGTCGGGCCTGAAAACCGTGCTTATGCTCAAGCGCCTGGGGGAACTCCGTGGAACAACCACCGTAATGGTGACCCACGACAACAAAATCCTCGAGCTCGCGGACCGAATCCTTCGTCTGGAAGATGGAAGGATTGTTAGCGACGAGTAAGAGGCCTCCTTCCCCGAATTCAGAGTGGAGTCGATCGACCAAAAACCCAAAGAGCCTTTTCACGGAACCCTGACGGCATAAATATCCGTCCCACCGTCCCGGCCCGAACAGAATAAAAGAGTTTTGCCATCAGGCGTCCAGGAAGGAAAGGTGTCCTGCGCGGGATGATCGGTAATCCGGCGAAGATCCGTCCCGTCGGATTTTACCGTGAAAATGTCCGATTGTCCTTGCACCAAACACGAAAACGCAATCCGGTCCCCCTTGGGAGACCAGACCGGCCAACCTTCGTTCCCCTGCCCTGGCCGAGCAGGAATAAGTCTCTTTACACCCGAACCATCCGACTTCATTTTGTAAAGCCTCGCCCCACCCTCACGGTAGGAGACAAACACAATCTCCTTTCCGTCAGGCGACCACCAGGGCTGATTGTCGGCATCCGGATGATTGGTTAACCGGACAATCTCCTCGCCTTGGGGACCGCTTTTATAAAGCTCCTGATTCCCGTTTCTTGTGGAGACCCAAAGCAACTGCTTCCCATCAGGCGACCAACGGGGAGATTCCTCAAACGCCACATAAGGAATGGCGATCTTGCTTTCGGTCCCATCGATTTTGGCAGTATGAATGTGGAGCTTGCCATCGGTCCCCTGAAGGATGTCATGGACATAAGTGATCCGCGTTCCATCAGGGTGAATGTGGGCATCAAATTGGGGAATGCCCGGATCGGGCTTGAGAAGGGGCTTGATCTCCCCAAAAGAAGCAGAATCCTTGCTATTTTGACCCGGGACGATTTTCCCGAAGGGCATCACCGCCAATTCCATCAGCGGGCCACGCTCCTTCGTGGGACGAATCCTTGTGAAATGGAGCGCAGTGGCGTCAGGGGATATTCGGACATGCCCCTTCCAGTCGCCATCAGTGGTGAGGCGAACAGGAACCGGAGTTTGGCTAACGGGTGGGGCGGTTGCCTGACCCATTAAAAGAATCAAACAATGAAGCACCATTCACCTCTTGCTTGATACCCATCGGCGACGACCATAAAGTCTCGCCGGGCATTTGGGTGTTTTTTCTATTTCGCCATCGCCGCCCGGGCGGGCTGGGGAAGCGCCTGAACCATCAGGACCTCCACAGCCAATTTCCTGATATCCAGGCCCGAACGCTCAAAGGCAACGCGAAGAGACTCCAAAGTATTGGGTCCATACGCCCGCACAGGTTGCTGTGCCATATTGTGGAACATTTGCTCCGCGAAGGTGCTGTGGACTTCCTCGCTTCTTACCGCCCACTTGGCCAAGTCGGAGATTCCATAAAAGGTATGGGTTATCCCTTTACGGTCCAAATAGGCTCCCTTCGCATCCACCGGTTTGCCATGGTCCTTGTCCCTGAAGCGCCCCACCGCATCAAACGATTCGAGAGTGAATCCGAGGGGGTTGATCACACTGTGACAAGTGATGCAAGCCGGTGGACTGGTCTGCAGGTTGACCCGTTCCCGCGTGGTCAGATTGGGATGCAAATCCGGAGCAAGCGGAGCAACCGCTTCCGGAGGCGGACGAAGCTTGACCCCCAAAACCCCTCTCGCCAAAAAGACCCCACGGTGAATGGGCGATGTTTCCTTTGTGTATGCGAGTGAGGCCAAAAGATAGGGATGGGTCAAAACTCCCACCCTTTCGCCTCCGGGAATTTTGGCATCCCGGAAACCCACTCCGGCGGGAAGTGTCGCCCGGTAAAATTTGGCCATCCGCTCGCTCATGGGGATTTCGGCCCCTTCAAAAAGCTGGGAAAAGGGGGAGCCCTTGCGATCGAGTAACTGATTCAGGCGAAGCTCCAGGGAACTTTTGAGATCGCTTACAAGAGCATCATCAAATCCCGCAAAAAGTTTGGTGTCCTTGGATAGCTCGGCCCGCTGGTCTGCACGCAACCAAACCAGAATAAAATCGCGCAGCTTGTTTTTGGCGCGAGGATCCTGAATCATCCGTTCCGCCTGGGCACGGATCTGGTCGGAAGTGGCCAGTTTGTTGGCTTGAGCCGCTTTATAGAGTTCCTGATCGGGAATCGAATCCCAGATTCCAAAAGACAACCGCGAAGCGGTCGCATAGGAGTCCTGATTGGCCAACCCTTCCCGATAAAGGAAGCGGGGGGATTTCAGCACAACCAGCACAACCTTTTTGATCGAGAGGACGGGATCTTCATCCTTCACAAAACAGCGATCCCCCAGCCGCTTGGCCTCCTCATCGGAAAGGGGCTTGCGGAACGCTCGATCCGCCAATTGCCTGGCCCAACTTTTCAGCTTTTCGAGTCTTTTGGGATCCTTGTCGTTGGTCCCTGCAAGCCTGTCCGCCTTGCGGGCGATTTTTCCCGCCATTTCCAAAGCTGCTTCGGTGGTGGCCTGATCCCATTCCCTTGTGACCGCGGTTCCCCGCTCCCACCCAAGACTCCGGTCATCGGGAGGAAATGGGGTCGAAACGACAAACATCTCGGGGGCTGGGTTTGGGCTGAGGCGATGTTGGGGGACGGCTTCCAGGGGACCGGAAGGGGTCTTCCACAAAAGGCGCACCTGGGCGGGAACGGAAGGGCGCTCCTTTTCCTTTTTCGTGTCATCCACCCCTTGCTTGGCTTTCATGAACTCCACGGAGACGGGGTAGCTGCGCCCCGCGATAAGAAATATTGTCGCCTTGTAGTCGATTTCCTTGCCCGATTTCACCGTGGCATCAATCAGCGGATCGCTATCGTCATTGAGATTGACCCTCCCGGCATGATCCGTGCGAAGAATGATCTCATAAATCCCCGTTTCGGGCGCCAGCAGCGATCCGCGCCACCGAATGGAAAACTGTTTCGGATCGACCTTGGCGTCCTTCCCATCTCCGTCTTTGGGGGCGCCTGTCTGAAAATCAAAATCAATGTTGGGGTCAACTTTTTCGAAAACCCGCTTGTCATTGCGAAAGTTCCGGGCGTCAAACACTTCGGCTTTCAGTCCCCGTTTTTCGTCAACCTTACCCGGACCACGAAAGCTTCCAAAGAGATCGGCAACGGCATTTTGATACTGTCTTGCCGTTAGACGGGAGAAATCGATTCGGGCAGGCTTATTCCTCTCCCGGGCGGTCGGGGAATAAAAACGGTCATGGATGTACTCGGCGACCTTATCCGCATCAGGCCCGACACAACCACCCACATTATCCTCAGGCATGGTTCTTGCGATCAGGCGACTGAGTTGGGCGATGGAACGCTCCCCCTCGAGTGGATGGGGATATTTGTCCGCCACACCTTCCCCTTGGGCGCCATGACAAGAGGCGCATTTTGCCTTATAGATCTCCTCGCCGGTGGGTGGAGCCGCCGTCCCCAGGGTACTTGAGGTCAAAAGGCCAAATAAGATCGCGAAGCGAATGGCAGTCCTTCCATCGAAGGGGTTTTGGGGAATCCGGCGTGATGGGCGCATTTTTTTTCAACCTTGTGAATATGACTTTTGCCCAAAAAGCGAGAAATTGCCACCCTTTGTCGCGGAGCCATGGTCGGGAGGATTTTGCTCCGGGCCAGTTAGTCCTCAAAGGGATACACCCATGGGGATCACTCCCTCTTATTTTAAGCGGATCCGGGCGCTGTACATCATGTATCAGGGTCAAAACCATAATTTCGACTGGCGCTTGGCCTCTTCGGCGGATCACAATATCGCAAATCCAGTTTCCGGACAGAAAACTCGGGGCTCCCCAACATGAATGCAGCAATGATCGCGGGTATGTTCGCTCTCCTTCAAACGGTTAGCGCCCAGGGTTTGACCCTGGAAAACTTCCGCATTCCCAATGGAGTTTACGGCACCTCCCGTCCAGCCGCCCAAGCCTTTTTGCCCGGGGAATTGGTATTGTTGGCATTCGACCTATCCGGGCTCAAGGTGGTGGGTGAGGGAAGGTCGGTATATGGTGTGGGCCTGACCATGATTGGCCCGGATGGGAAAGTTTTGGTGGACCAGGAACCACGACCCACGGAGGCGCTTCTGCCCCTGGGTGGAGGAAGGGTCCCGGCCTTTGTCGCTGCCGAGCTACCGATCAACCTGCCTCCGGGCACTTACACGATGAATGTGCGGGCGACGGATTTTGTGGGAAAAATCGAAGGGAAAGGATCCCGCCAGATTGAGGTTTCGCCGAAAAAGTTCGGGATTGTTCGAATTACCAACAGTTTTGGAACCGGAGACGCGGCTCCCAACTATGGTCTTCCTGGCCAACAATTTATATTAAGATATAGCTTGGCCCACTGCACCCTGGACCCAAAGACCCTTCGTTGCCGGGCGGAAATCCGCATCCGACTTCTGGATGAAAAGGGGAAATCCCTCACGGCAAAGCCCCTCATAACGGAAATTCGGGATGTTTTGGACGAGACGACGCGGGTTTGTCCATGCACCTATCCGATTCAACCGAACCGGCCGGGACGCTTTCAGATTGAAATCGAGGCGGTGGATCTTTTGGCGACGGAACCAACCTCAGCCAAAATCGTTTATCCGATCGTTGTTATCGAACCAAAATAGGCCGAACGCCGTCTTAAGGGGAAGAACTCTGGTCCGTCAGGGGATAGTATGCTCCAGCTGTAACAGGATACGGTTACCAATTTCAGGAAATTTGCCGGATTGGCCGTCATATTCCTTGAATTGGGAACAATATCAATTGGTCAACTTTGTTTGACTAGGCCTAAATACCCCAAATTCCCTTATTTCCACTGCAAGATCTCCAATCTTGTGCAAGATTAAGGGGAGACCCAGATTTTTTGCGGATTAGTCCCTTCATTTTCATCCGACTCATGATCAGGAATTGCAACCATGAATTGGCAATCCTTTGGGCGCGCAAACTCCAAGTCCCAGGCCACCCGCGATCGGGCCCTTCAACTTTTGATCGAAGTTCTCGAAGACAGGCAAGTTCCTGCACTCCTTCTTGCCGCCGGGTCGGAAACCCTTCCGGATGACCCAACCCTGCTCAAATACCCCGGGCTGAAAACTCCCTATTCGGGAGACAAGCTCCTTGTCCAGGTGGATAACAATCAGGGGTTGACCTACTTCAAATCGCTCATCCAAAGTCAGGCGGCCGCCGACCTCCGCAATGCGTTCGATTTCAACAACAGCGCGGTCCTCTTTCAAACCTCCTCCAACTCCATGCTTCGGATCAATCTGAAGCCCAATGTCGACCCGGTGGGAGTGGCCGGGGCGGTGGATATTTTGCCCCATGTGCAATTCGCCTCGGTCAATTTTGTCTATCGGAAACAGGAAGGGTACGGCCTGGCCAATTTCACACCAAACGACCCCTTTGCCTCCCTCCAGTACCAATCACAAAACACCGAGGCTGTTCGGGCATGGGAATACATTCGGGGAACGGGCACCGTCAACAACCTGGACTATCATCCCGTTGTGTGCGTGACCGATAGCGGCACCGATATCGACCATGTCGACCTCAAAAATTCCATTTGGACAAACCCCGGCGAAATTCCCGGCAACGGCATCGACGACGACAACAACGGCTACATAGACGATGTGCATGGTGTGGATATCCAGCTTCCATTCTCCGGACCGGGGCCAAAGCCCGCCGGTGATGTGCGCCCCGACTCCCAGGCGGACGGCCACGGCACCCATGTGGCGGGAATCATCGCCGCCCAAATCGACAACAGTATCGGGGTGACCGGAATCGCGGGTGGTGGCAGGATTCTTCCGGATGGATCCACGGCGCCAACGGCCGGCGCCCAGATCATGAGCGTGAAGTTGACCAACGCGACGAATTATGACTCGCAGTTGATTGTTGAGGCGCTCAATTATGCTTATGTGAACAACGCCGATATCACCAACTCCAGCATCATCCTGATGAATGGGCAAGCCCCCATTCAGGCCGCGGGCTTCACCCTTTCGGACGATTCCGCTGTTATTGGGGCTTTCAAAAACCTTCACGACAAGGGAGTCATCTCCTTTGTCGCCGCCGCCAACGACGATCTCAATGTGTCCGACGCCCTGGCCCGCAACCCTTATGTCGTTTGGGTTTCGGCCACAAGCAAATACGACACAAAGAGTTCTTTCAGCAACTATGGGACCTCTGTCGATATTGCCGCCCCGGGCGGTGACTTTTACGACCAGCAGGGCAATTACGATCCCACCGGTGGAATCTACTCGACCCTGCCTGGAAACCTGTACGACTATGAATGCGGCACCTCGATGGCCTCGCCTGTCGCGGCGGGTGTCGCCGCCTTGATCAAATCTGCCCACCCCGACTGGACCTCCCAGCAAATCGTTTCCCAGATTTATGCCACCGCGGACAACATCTACAACATCCCCGGAAACGCCGCCTACCAGGGTCAACTGGGACACGGACGAATCAACGCCTTTGGTGGATCGACTTCCTCCACGGGCTTTGTCGCCGTGGCAAGTGGCGTCTCAATCCGCGCGGCCGCGGATATAGACGGCACGGTCAAGGTTTGGTCGGCGACAGGCAAACTGGAAGAGGTTCTTTCGGTCACCCCCGGCAAGGCCCTGACAAGTATCGCGCTTGATGGCGACACCCGCATGGCCGTGGGTAGCTCGGATGGCACGATCAGCTACTTCACCCGTCCCGCCGCCAATTCGGCCACTTGGTTCCGTCTGGTCTCCAAAGCGACGGTCGATTCCAATTCCAAAATTGTCGGATTGCAAATGGGCACCAATCAGGGCCCGACCAACGACCTGACCGGAATCGTCTACGCCCTGAGCGAAAAAGGCACGCTGGTCCGCCAGGACTTTGTCAACAATATCTCCACGAAAATCGCCGTGGGTTCCGCCACCGGTCTTGCGTTCAACTCCAACCAATCGCTATTGGCGGTCGGCTCGGCGGCCGGCGGATTCCTCACCGTGGCCCAGAATCTAGCAGGGGTTCCCGCCCGATACACCGGGACACCGGGGGTCGTTGGCGCCCTCCAATTCTCAACCACCTCTCCATCCACCCTTGTGATCGCGGACAACAGTGGCGCGGTGACCGTGTGGAACCTTTCGGCATCCCCCGCCTCCATGAAACTCCTTGTGCCAGGCGATGGAAATCCGATCACAGGATTCGACCTTTCGGCGACCAATATCGCATACGGCCATGCCGATGGAACCGTCCACATCAGGGCCCTTTCCAATGGGGCGTTCATCAATCAGTATTCCGTCAGCGCCGATGGCGGAAAAGGTGGGGCCGGCGCCTTGACCTCCGTGTCGTTTGGAGGCAATGGGACGGAAATCCTCATCGCCAACCAGGAACGACAAGTCTACCGCTTCACTGTCAAGGGCGGGACATCACAGACTCTTCCGAGCGGCGTTATCGCCAATGCCGTCGCCGCCCGCGGCGCGGGCAACTTCGGCGCGAACGGCAACACCCGCGCCATCGCCGGTTCCGATGGAAAACTTTATCTTGGCACCGCCACCCAGATCAATCTGGCCGGCATTGCCGTCAGCGCCAACCCCCTCACCCAAATCAAGTGGAGCCCCAACGGACTTTTTGTCGCGGTTGTCGACTCCGCCGGGGCGGTTTTCGTTGTCGATTCCCAACAGGGGACAAGCACCCAGCTCGCCGATCCCGCTTTGACCGCGCCGGTTGTCGCGATCGCGATTTCCGCCGACTCGCTAAGCATAGCCACCGCGACCGACGACGGCGCCCTCCAGGAATGGACCTATTCCACTGGCAAAATATCCT
>CAWUOD010000010.1:0-17085 GCA_963923115.1 uncultured Singulisphaera sp. | reverse complement strand
TTCCGCAAGGTGGTTCGATCTTTGTGTGTTCATGACAGGGGAGGGCATCCGCAGGCTCGCCACCCGCGCCGAAATAATAGGTCAAAAGGAATCTTTTATTAGTGGATTATCCCAATCGGGAATTCTCACCCGGGGGCCCAAACCGGTTGCCGCCCTGAAGGAGTTGGGGCTTGCCCCGACCCTCCAGGCGCCCGCGCCAACCACCGATGGCTTGATTGCGGCTTTGTCGAATCAGGTTTTGGCGGGCAAAAGGGTTGGGGTTCAACTTCATGGCAATGACAACCCGCCCCTGATCGGCGCAATGGAAGCGGCGGGCGCCACACCTCACATCGTCAAACCCTATCGATATGCTCCCGCATCGGATGGCACCCAGGTGATCAACCTGATTCATGCCATGTTCCGGGGAGAGGTGGACCTTTTGGCCATCACAAGCTCCCCCCAGGTGGACCGTTTGTTTGAGGTGGCCGGGGAAAACAAGTTGGAAAACGAATTGCGTGAGGGTCTGGGAAAAACCCTTGTCGCCTCGGTCGGTCCGGTCGCTTCGGAGACCCTTGGGCGGCTTGGAGTTCGGGTGGATGTTTGTCCCGATGACAGATTTGTCATGAAGAGATTGGTGCAAGCTATCAGCGAAAGGATGTCCGGCGCATAAACTAACTGGGAGGGATCCGGGTTGGAATGCACTCCTTCACCCCCCAGCCACCCGCCAAAAACGGAAATCCTGACATGAAACTCCTGGTCATCGAAGACAACCCAGCCACCGGAAAACACCTTGAGACAGGCCTCACCGAGGCGGGTCACGAGGTCGTCTGGATGCGTGACGGCAAACATGGGCTGGAGCAGGCGCTGACCAGACAATACGATGCGATTGTGCTGGACCTGATGCTTCCGGAACTTTCAGGCATGGAGCTTCTCAAAGAGTTGCGCTCAAGGGGTCATCGGACTCCGGTGCTATTGCTAACGGCGCTTGGATCCGTGGAGGAACGGGTCGCCGGACTCCAGGCAGGCGCTGATGACTATATGGTGAAGAATTTTGCCTTTCCGGAGCTTCTGGCACGATTGGAAACGATCACCAGGCGGGCTTCCACTCCATCCCTGGTCCATGAAATCGGATCCATCAAACTGGATTTAAGCAATCGTCGAATCACTTGTGGTCAAACAGAACTCCAACTGACTCCGACCGAGTTCAGCATCATGGAACTCCTGATGAGGCAAAAGGGGCAGGTTGTCACCAGGAAGATGCTTTGTGAACACCTGTGGGATGCGGATTGGGAAGGGACCACCAATGTTATCGAAGTGCATATAAACAGGCTTCGCACCAAGCTTGAAAAGGTCGGTGAGGCGGCACTGATTCAGACCATCCGGGGCAGGGGGTACACCCTCGGTGCAGTTTGAATCCTGGTTCCGGAGCCTCCGTTTCCGGTTAAGTTTCTGGACATCCCTTGTGCTCATCACCCTTGTGGGGTTGACGCTTTTGGGACTTCGCGCGGGCATGCGTCTTGCGCTCGAGCATGAACTGGATCTTTTGATTCTTGAAGATGCGCGCGAAATGGCCATGTATGTGGAAAATTTCCGCGGCACGCCCGATGCGATCACCGAGGAGCTTCGTCGCAAATCACTCAGCCACGAGGAAAGAAACTGGTTCGGTCAGGTCATAGGCTCCAAAGGGGAGGTTCTATTTCGAACGCCCAGCACGCCCGACAATTTTCCGGCAAAGGCCTTGGGAAGACAAGGTCCCATCTCGTTCGAGCGATTTCGCGTCGTCGAATTTTCCAGCGATAAAATCGGTCCCGGAACGGTTCGGATTCTGGTCGGATCCAGCGTGGATTTCATCAACGAGGACATAAGTCTTTTGGGGGACATGATGCTTGTCGCATGGCTTGCGATCGTGGTCGTCGCCCCCCTGACCGGATATTGGCTCGCCGGACGGGCGACCAGGCCATTGCGGCAAATCCTCATAAGCGCCGATAAACTCCAGCCCGGAAGGATGTCCGAGCGATTGCCCCTCTCGGGTGCAGGAGATGAACTCGATCGACTTTGTATTGTTATCAACAACATGCTCGACCGGTTGGCCAATTATTTTGAAAGGCAGAGGACCTTTTTGGCAAATGCCGCCCACGAGCTCCGCTCGCCCCTGTCGGCCATGCGCTCCGGTGTGGAAGTGACCCTGGAAAGGGTGCGCACAGCCCCGGAATATCGTGGCATTCTTGAGGAGACCGCCGAGCAGTGTTCGACCCTGAACGCGCTTGTCAATCAGCTGCTGCTATTGGCGGAAACGGATGGTCGACATCTCGAAGCCTCCACCACCACGGTCCGGCTGGACGAATTGGCCCAAAAGACCATTTCGATGTTTCAGGGCGTGGCGGAACAGTATCAGATTGATTTGACCGCCGATTTGTTGCCTGTCACGATCTGTGGTCACAGCCATCACATCCGACCGGTCCTGAACAATTTGGTCGATAACGCCCTCAAGTATTCCAACCCCAGGGATTCTGTTCATATCAAGGTGGGCATCGATCCGGAAAACCCCAATATGGCACTCCTTGAGATCAGGGATTCCGGAACCGGTATCTCTCCCGAGGACTTGCCCAAATTATTCGATCGATTCTATCGCACCGACCAGGCCCGGGCCAAAGATGGTCGAAGGAGCGGTACAGGGTTGGGGCTTCCCATCGCACAATCGATTATTGAGGCACATGGGGGAACGATTCAGGTTGATAGCTCCTTGGGTAGGGGCACCCGAATCGAAGTCCGACTTCCCGTTGCGCCCGTGGTCGAAAAAATCACAGGGAAAAACTAAGATTCTTGCGTTTTGTTAAGCTTGAGGCCAATCAGCTTTCATCCTCTTAATTAATGTCGCTACCTTGCCCCTTTGTAATTGCCCTGCGATTGCCCCCTTAAACCGAATTGGCGATGATTGGGTTGTTGGACAAATGCCCGTTAATCAAAGGCGCAAAACGGAATTGGCGAATGGATATATCGGACCCAAGCCACGAGAACAAAAACGGGGAAAATGGTCCACACGGAGAATGGATCGCCACTTTGGTTCGTGAATGGGCATCCATGTTGCCCGATCAGGCCCCTTTATCTTTTTTTGTTTCCCAAAACACGGTCCAGTCTCTCCAGCATCTCGATTTTCACAAAGCTTGCGCGGAAGTCACTCGTGTTTTGGGAGCAAAGCCCTACCTTTCGTTTCCCGAATACCAGTCACAATTCAACTCCGGCGCGATTGGTCGTCAGGATGTTGATGAAGGGATGCGCCGCTCCGGTTTTGATTTTCTTCAGGTTGACAGCTCCTCCAGTCTTATGGCCCATTCCCGCGCGTTGCTTTTCGCGGAGACGCCCAGGATTTCGCCCGCAAGCCGGGATTGGTATGTGGCCACCCATCTTGCCGAAATCCCGGATGCCAAACATCTCTGGTCCGAGATAAAAAGGTTGTCCTGGCCCACGGAGCTTGACCCGTTTGAGGAGGATAACTCCACTCCGCTTATTGGCCTTTTTCGACAGGATTTTGGCGGTTTGCCGAGCCACGATGTCCGAAGGGCACTTGGTGGGCTCTCCGGAATGTTCCTCGATCGCGGTGGGGCTTCCAAATCGATGCCCGGCCGGGGTGAAGGTTTCGCCTCTTTTGCGTTTGGCCTGCTTTCCCAGACGCCGCAAATCGAGCCCTGGCTTGCGGCCGCGGCCAATGAGGCAAAACTGCTAAGGGATGGCCGCTGTTCCTCCTCCGACATTGTCCGGGAGCTGATTCAATGGCAGCAACCTGAGGAGATGTATCAATCCAACATTGTTCGAAGAACGATATTTGCCCATCCGGGTTGGGCTTCGATGTTTTGGCGATTGGAGCGCTATCCCGAGGAGCGCGCCTCGACCGAATTGCCGGTCAGGCTAATGGATTATTTGGCCGTGCAACTGATCCTGGAAAAGCACCGCTGCCTGGATGCGATTCCCGGGACATTCGGCCATGCCCGGTCCTGGGAAAAACCTGGAGAACTTCGTCGATTCATAGGCGACCGTTGTCCGCCTCTTCCGGTGGTTGTTCCGGATGGAGCCTGGGATCTTTTTTGGGCTCTGAGACATCAGGGTTATCACGCGGCAAGATTCGCGGCGATGGACCCCCATGCCAAATCCCAGCTTGTTGAGTTGGTGACCAAATTTGGCCGTCGACAAAGATTGGCGGTTTGGCAGGAGGCTCAGGAGGCCGCTTACCGCAACCAGATTCTTGGCGCGTTCGCCTTGCGTTCCAAAGCCACAAAACCCCGCGATCACACGCCGGATTTTCAGGTGATGACCTGTCTTGATGATCGCGAGGAGTCTTTTCGTCGCGCCATCGAGGAGACAAGTCCCGGCGCGGAAACCTTTGGTGGCCCGGGTTTTTTTGGTCTGCCTATCAAATTCCAGGCCCTCGGACAGGTGGATGCGAATTCATCCTGTCCCCTCCATGTTCCGGCGACCCACAAGGTCCGCGAAGTTCCCCTGGGCGCTTCCCACCGAACACGAATGCTCCGCCAGCAAACCATCAGCAGGGTGATGCACCGAATCGAATCCTCCGGCCGTGAGGATGTTAGTGGATCGCTTTTGTTGGGAGTATTCGGACTGTTGGCCTACCCCGCGATGGTTCTGGGATTGATCTTCCCTGTCATGGCGGCGAGGTTTAGGGCGTTTGTCACAAAATTGAGTGGGCCTCCCGTTCGCACCGAATTCGAATTTATCGAGCCGGAGCCGGGCGCGACCCCCCAGGAATGCATTGGCAAAGGGACATTCGGCCTTCAGGATCAGATCGCCCGTGTCGGGGGGCTGCTGGAAAATATCGGATTCACAAGCCATTTCGCCAAGGTCGTGGTTTTTCTGGGCCATGGTTCGACAAGTGTGAACAACCCCTACAAGTCCGCATATGACTGCGGGGCCTGCGCGGGTAACGATGGAGGATCCAACGCGAAACTCTTCGCCTATCTGGGCAACCTTCCGGAAGTCCGCGCGGGTTTGGCCCTAAAAGGGATCGTGATTCCCAAAGATACTGTTTTCGTGGGAGGAATCCACGACACCTGTAATGATGATGTCATCCTGTTTGAGCCACAAGGCTTTCCGCCACAGGTCGCTACACGGATTCATGAGGTCCACAAATCCCTGAGAAGGGCCGCGAGGGTCAATGCCCGCGAGCGCTGTCGCCGGTTTCATTCCGCTTCCCGATTCATCACCGAGGACGAGGCGATCCGCCATGTTCAGGGGCGCGCCCAGGATCTCAGCCAGCCAAGACCCGAATTTGGTCACTGCACAAACGCGATGGCGGTCTATGCCCCCCGCTCGCTGACCCGGGGCCTTTTTCTTGACAGGCGGTCCTTTCTGATCTCCTATGAACCTGAAACCGACCCCGAAGGAACCATCATCGAAAGGCTTTTCGCTGGTATCCTTCCCGTTCTTGCGGGCATCAATCTCCAATACTATTTTTCCCGGGTGGACAACGACAAGCTGGGTGCCGGCACCAAGTTGCCCCATAACCCCACCGCGATGGTCGGTGTTATGGAGGGTGCCTCGGGAGACCTCAGGACCGGACTGCCAAGACAAGCCGTCGAAATCCACAATCCGATGAGACTCCTGGTGGTGATCTATTCCACTCCGGACCTCCTTGCCGAAGTGGTGAAACGCCAAGCGTACATTCGCGGCATGGTGGACAATGCCTGGATTCGACTGGTATGCCTGGATTGGAAAACGGGAGACCAATTCATCTGGGTGCCCCATCTGGGTTTTGAAAATGTCCGGTCCAATGGAGGTCATGCCCCGGTGATCAACGGCTTCAAACAATCCTCCGATTGGTTTTTGGGGAGAATGCAAAATCTCAATCCGGTCCTGATTGGCGATCATGAATCCCAATCCCAAAAACAATCCGACTCACCCCCGATTGGTTCAGGCAAGGGGGTGGGGTAATGTATTCTGATTCACCCCTTTGGCTGATGCAGCTTGCATCGGCGCTTATTTCCTTGTCGATACTGTTTCCCGTGACACTCGCCCTTCTTTTGGCGTTTGCCATCGGCTGGAAAAAGCCGGATGAGGAATGGGAAAGTCCGGTGGGCTGGCTGGCCATGGGAGCCATGGGGATCTCGCTTCTCCTGGTTGTGATACTATCGGCTCTATGGTTGGGGAATGGTAGACCGCGACTGGAGGTTCCATTGCCCTTGGGGATTTTCGGGACGGAACCTGTCTTTCTGTGGGATGAGGCAACCGCCCTTTGGGGGGCCGTGACGGCCCTGATGGGACTCGCGACAATCCGGTTTTCGGTCACCTATCTTCACCGCGAACCGGGTTATGTGCGGTTCATGGCGGTGGCGCTTGCATTTTTAGGATCCATGATGGGGGCCATAGCCGCGGACAACCCTGTCCAGATGGCCGCATGGTGGGAAATCATTGGCGCCTCCTCCCTCCTTTTGATCGGATTTTATCACGAACGACAGGGGCCCTGCACCGGAGCCGTTGCTGTGCTCCGTCAATACCGTATCGCGGACGCCGGGATGCTCCTTGGCTGTGGGTTGATGCTCGCCTATGAGGTCCATGGATCCTTCAGTTCCATAACAACCCTGCCCCAACCCGTCACGCTTGTATGTTCCCTTGGTTTCCTGATCGCGGTTCTTGTCAAATCCGCCCAGCTCCCCTTTAGCGGCTGGTTGCCCCGGGCAATGGAAGGGCCCACCCCTTCGAGCGCGCTTTTTTACGGCGGCTTGTCATTGCATCTGGGCATTCTCCTTGCCCTGAGACTCCATGGGCTTTGGGAGCATTCGCTGTTTGCCAGGGGAATTTTGATGATTTGTGGCGCGGCGACCGCGATTGACGCGGGGATTCGCAGTCGTGTCACCCCCGATGCGAAAACCGCACTTGCATGGTCCGCGATGTCGACCATTGGTGTCCTTTTTGTAATCCTTGGGTTGGGATATTGGCAATTGGTCGTTCCCCTTGTGGCGGGTCACGCGATCATTCGTTGGTACCAACTTTTGCGGGCCCCATCCGCGCCCGTCGATCTGGCCTGGTACCGTCGCGCCATGGGGCAACCTCTGGCCCAACGATCCCCTGAAATGCCACGAATAAGAACCTGGTTGGCGGCAAGATCGCTGTTTCGGACGCCGGTTCTAGGGCTTGGTCTCCTGATCTCCACATTGAGATCGGCATGCACGATTTTTGGCAGGGTCGCAGGCAACTGGTGGGGATCAATGATTCCACTTTTGGTCGCGTTCGCCCAGGCCTGGATCGTTTTTGACAAAGTCGAAGTCGGCAAGGTTATTCTCGCGGTTCTGGCATGCGCCATTTTCATGTTTATTGCGACCGCTCCGTTTCTCAAAGGCGCATTCTGGATCCTTCAAACCGGATTTACCGGGGCGCTGGCGGTGGTCCTCACCGCATTTCTCCATGAGGCGAATCATGGTGAAATCCAACCTGTTTTGATCTGGGGGGGGACCATTGCGACCGGAGTGGGTGTGATAACGGTTGTGGGGGCGCGAAGCGTAACCTTCGCCGTTTCCGGTGCCATCCAGGCTCTTGGTGGAATGTCGGTCTTATCCATTGCAGGCGGACACGGGCAGGCATGGGCGGCGGCGATTCTTTTGCTGGGCGCGGGAACAATAGGATCCCATCTGGTTTGGCGAGTCGCCGAAAGAATCGGTGACGATGGCTGGACCAATTTGGGCGGTGTTGGCCGGGGCGCTCCCCGTTTTCATGCCACCATACTTCTACTTTTGGGATTGCTCATAGGGATGCCGCCCTGGCCATCATTTCATGTGATTGATGGGGCGGTGGAAACCGCCGCGCTGGTATCCCCCTGGTTGTCCACCATCATTTCACTCTTCTGGGCGATTGTCGCGTTCCATGTCGGCCGCGCCCTCATCGAGGCGTGTTGGGGGCCGGCCCGAGGCGCGGTCCTTGAAGGGCCGATTCCCGATCTGATGAACCGCGAGTGGTTCCCGACCCTGGCCGCCCTCGCGGCATTGGGAGTGGCCGGATTTATTTCAGGTGTCATGCCCCATCATCCCGATCTTCCCGAGGGAGTCCTTCCCAAGTCCCATGAGCATATCCAAAATGGACATGCGAAATCGGAAAACCCTCCTGAAACAGTCCCCGAATCCATGGCAAGCTTTTGGGAGTTTAAGTCGCAATCATGAATGCCAATCCAACAATGAATCAAAATGTTGCCAAATCCGATGGATGGGGCGGCACGCTTTTGAAAGACCTCGTGGCGGGTTTTCTTGTGTTCCTGATCGCGATGCCTTTGTGCCTCGCCATCGCCAGGGCAAGTGGCTACCCTCCCATATGCGGAATTTGGACCGCGGTAATGGGGGGAATCGTTTGCTCATTTATCACGGATTCCCAGCTAACAATCAAAGGGCCCGCGGCGGGAATGATTGTGATCGTTCTCGGATCCGTCACAGATTTTGGAAAACTCTACGAATTGGATATCAAAGACCCGGTCCAGGCAATCGAGGCGTTCAAATATTCGATTGGAATTGGAGTCGTGGCTGGTGCCATCCAGGTGCTCTTTGGACTCTTGCGATTTGGAAAAGTCATTGATTTCTTTCCCATGGCCGCGGTCCATGGCATGTTGGCCTCAATTGGCCTGATCATTATTTCAAAGCAGGCATATCCGATGCTTGGCATCAAGCCGACTCCCGATGTGGAGCCTCTTCATTTGCTCGCCGAACTGCCGGGAAAAATCGGCGGGACAATCCCGGCAGTCGCGACAATTGGCTTGACGAGCCTTGGCATTCTTTTCTCCTTCTTCTTTTTGCCAATCAAGGCTCTTAAAAAAATTCCATCGCAACTTGTCGTCCTTTTGGTCGCGGTGCCGCTCACCCTTTTTCTGGCCCCGGTGGCCAGTTTCTACCAGGATTCCGCCAACAAGGGATTTATTAGCGTCCCCAATGTTATCGCGGATCCCTCCTCGGCTTTCTATTTCCCCTACTTTTCCGGAATATTAACCCCTGTGGGTATTAAATATCTGGTGCTCTTTTGTCTGATTGGAAGCCTGGAATCGATGCTCAGCGCCAAGGCAATTGATCTTTTGGATCCCCTTCACCGGAAATCGAATATGAACCGGGACCTTATCGCGGTTGGCGTTGCCAATTCCGCCGTGGCCCTGATTGGTGGTTTGCCAATGATTTCGGAAATTGTCCGGTCTTCGGCCAACATCAATAATGGCGCCCAAACCAGGGCGGCAAACCGTTATCACGGAATATTTTTGCTTCTTTTTGTTCTGTTGCTTCCGGGGCTGATCAACATGATCCCTTTGGCCGCCCTCGCCGCCATGTTGGTTTTTACCGGGTATCGTTTGGCCTCGCCGAATGAATTTGTCAAAACCTACCAAATTGGTGTTCAGCAACTGATTGTTTTTGTGGGAACAATCATTGTCACGCTTGCCACTGATCTGCTTGTCGGGATTCTTTCCGGAGTTTTGATTCAGTTGATCCTGAATGCATGGAATGGCACGCCTTTGCTTTCGACCTTTTCGGCTCCGGTCAAAGTGGAAAACAATGAATCGGGTGTTCGTAAAATTGAGATAAGCAAGTCCGCTGTGTTTTCCAACTGGATAGCCTTGCGATCCAAAATTGTGGGTGCCGGGTTTGATTCAAAGGTTTTGGTCGATCTTTCGGAAACCAAAGTGGTGGACCATTCGGTGATGGAAAAACTTCATGAATTGGAGAAGGATTTTCATGCCGCTGGTGGCGAGCTTCAAATCACCGGACTGGATTCCCACAAAGCGGAATCTTCGCATCCAACCGCGACCCGGCGAAAACTCCCTCTTCCCGCCGATCGTAAACCACTCTAGCAAACTGGTGAAAGTCAAAAGGCATGGCCCAATAAAAGCCATGCCTTTGATTGGGAATGGTTTCTGGAAATCCGGACCATTCCCGTTCAGGCATCAGGCGAGGGCGTCGTAACGATCCTGGAATTGGGACCACATGACGGCTTTCCATGCCGCCTCAAAATTTTTGAAAATCGAATAACCGGACCATTTTTTTGGTGGTTTACGGAAACACTCAGGCAGAAAATTAGCCATAATATCCATCGACTTATCGGAGATCAGAGAGCGCAATCCCGAATAATTTCGCAAGCCCCAGGCATAGCGGATGCGAAAGGGGAATCCCATTTTTCGTCTGTTGACAAACCAATCCGGCCAGTCCGGTTTCAGATACGATTTGAGGAGTCCTTTTGCGCGGCCTTCGTTAAATAACCATTCGGGAATCATTTCCCTTGCGTAGGACATATGGTCATATCCCAGCAGCGGGGACCTCAATTCCACGCCCTGTTCCGCGGAAGCCCGATCTGCTTTCGCAAAAATATGCCCTAGCATGGAAAAACCAGTCGTGAATCTCCCCCATGGACTCATCCATTCGGGATTTGGTGGGCCAACCCAATCGGCAATCTCCTCCTCGGTGTAGTCCCCTTTTTCAAATTCCGGGTCGGTCCAATCATTTGGTTTTCCATACCCGAGGAAAACCTCATCGCCGCCTTCGCCTGTGTAGAGAATCTTTCCGTGTTCCTTGGCCGCCCGTAAAAGCAGAC
The DNA here is from genome assembly GCA_963923115.1 of uncultured Singulisphaera sp. GTDB lineage: Bacteria > Planctomycetota > Planctomycetia > Gemmatales > Gemmataceae > SYLG01. The sequence goes on along the minus strand of CAWUOD010000010.1, from coordinate 6,546 downwards.
ACAAGGGGAAAAACGAAATCATTCCCAAAGGCTCATCCTGCAATGAAGCGGACCATTTCACATCCAGCCCAATTTGCGAATAATTGAGGGAGACGGGTTCAAGCGGCACACCGATTTTTTTGGCCGCATATTTCGCGTACCACTCATCCGAATCCCAACCCGTCCACGATTTGAGCGTCAATGCCTTGAAATTGGTTTGTTCTTTTAAGCGGGCCGCCACGACCGTGGAGTCAATTCCACCGGAAAGGAGTGTGACAGGATTGGGATTGTTGTGCAGTCTCCTTTTGACGGCCAAATCCAACTGGCCCAGCATATTTTCCCGGGCTTCCGCAAAGGTGCTGAAAAAGTGTCTGGTTTCCTTTGGCCGACAGGAATCCTGTCTCTTGATCCGTCCTTCGGGATCCAAAACCAACACTTCCCCGGGTTTTAGTGGTCTTGCCCCTTCGAGGATGGATTGGGTCGGACTGATAAAGCCCCGTTTGAAATAGTGGGGGATTGCCGAGCGATCAATTGGGGGTTTTGCGGATGCGGACGCAGCCATCGCCAAAAGGCTGGAACCAAACCATGCGCCTCCCTGCCAAAAACCAACATATAGGGGTTTTTTACCGACGGGATCCCTCCCAAGAATCGTTTCCTGATTTTTCTCATCCACGATCGCAAACGAAAACATGCCGCGTAGCGATCGAATCCCGTCCATGCCTTCGAGGGCATAGGCCGCCAATAATACCTCTGTATCGGATTTGGTTTGGAAGGAATGCCGGGTTTGAAGTGGACCGCGAAGCTCTTCGTAGTTGTAAACCTCGCCGTTGAAAGCCACGGCAAGTCCATATTGTGGAAGCTTGAATGGTTGATCCGAACGGGAATGGGGATCGACAATGGCCAATCTGGCCTGGAGTAATTCCATGGAGCCGGATGCGGATCGCCAATAGTGTTGCGAATCCGGCCCTCGCCGCTTGAGCATGGGGAGGCCGAGGTCCAAATTTGGCAAATTAGCCAGATTGCCATTTCGACCAAGGAATCCACACATACACAACCTTGGGGCTTTAGAGATATCTCTATAATTACTTTAATGGTTTTTCTTGGACAAGCAAATCGGAACCAAGCAATCTTGAGCAGATTAATCTCAAAATAACTTTTTCGTAAAATCCCAGTGCAACAATCCGTTTGTAGCGATCCATTACAAGAAGAAACAATGAAGTTTTAGTTTGGGGATAAAGACGATCATGTCGATTTTAAAGGCAAACTGGTACCCGAAAGGATTCATCAACAGTTTTCCTGTCTCTGCCTCATTCGTTTGCAGGGTCAAAACGGGTTTTGAAGGTATGGACCCCAGGAAACCGTAATCAAACCATGACCAAAGCGGTTGTTCGGTCCAATTATCGGTTTTAAAAATGGCCAATTCGAATGCAAAGGGTTTCCGTTTCGTTTGGCTCCAGCTGGGATGATGCGGTTGGGGATTATCGGATGGCATCGTCTGGGCAAACGGCCTAACACTTGTGAAAATGACAATGTGATTCGCATCGTCAAAATCGGAGCCTCCCATGTTTCAAAGGTTTGCCAGTCTCCTGGGAATTCTTGTGCTATTCACCCCCCTGTCCGCGGCGGATCCCGTCGGGACCGATTTCCAAACGATTTTTGATGGAAAATCGCTTGATGGGTGGAAGCACGCCGGCAACTGGTTTATCGAGGACGGAATCCTCACCCGCAAAGGCAGGGGGGGCGATATCCGATTTGAAAAGTTCAAGGTGCCTGATGATTTCGAGCTTGCCTTTGAATGGAAAGTGGCCAAAGGTTCGAATTCGGGCGTCTACTACAGGCCAGGACAGTACGAGTATCAAATCCTTGACAACAAGGTCCATAATGATGGAAAGAACCCGCGCACAAGCGCGGCAAGTGTCTACTTCTGCATGCCCCCCTCGAAAGACGCCACCAACCCGGTGGGGGAGTGGAACAAGGGTCGCGTTGTTTGCAAAGGCTCGGTGATCCAGCACTGGCTCAACGGCGAAAAAGTTGTCGACTTCGACTATACCGATCCCAAATGGGCTTTCGAGGTCGAGCTGCTCAAGGTCCGTGGGGCGAAGCTCGCCGACCGTGGCGCCAATCTTTATCTTCAGGACCATGGCGATCCGGTCTGGTATCGCAATATCAAAATCCGCTCGATAGGCCCCGATGAAAAGATCGAACACACCGGCGATGTGGTTCCAGCCACCGTGCCGGAGAATGTTCTCAAAAACGAAAAAAAATATCTGGAAAATGGCAAAAAACAAGCCAAATAATCCATCCAGGTTGTGAGTCCGTCGGATAAGCGATCCCGGCTGCCGGGGTCGCTTTTTTTTTGCACATCGGGACCAATTGGCGCCGGGATCAATTGGCGCGGGGCCGCAGGCTATATTCCGGCAAAACCGTTGGATCGAAACCACTCAAAAGTTTTTTTCGCGGTCGCGACGGCGTCATGGCTGTGTCTTGACAGCTCGACACAAACCGGGCCTTCAAACTCCAAATCCTTCAATTGTTTCATCACCCCGGCAAGATCCATTTCCCCTTCTCCGGGTGGGAGATGGTCGTGAATGCCCAGCTTCATGTCCTCGAAATGAATGTTGATCGTTTTCGGAACGCCCAGCGCCAGGGTTTCCGCCAGAGGCTCGCCCATGCATTGCAGGTGCCCGATGTCCATGGTTAGCCTGAAAGCCGGGTGATCGACTTTCGCCATGAGATCAAGGCCCGCCAGGGTCGTCTCGACAAGCATTCCGGGTTCGGGTTCAAATCCGATTTTTAGCCCCCGTTGCCCCGCCTTTTCGGAAAGGTGGCGACACTCCCCGACAAGCCGCTCCCAAAGGGTTTCCTCGTTTTCGAATTCCCCCGCCGCGACTCCCGACCAAAAACTGATCAGTGGGGAGCCAATTTCGTTCGCCAGATCCATGCAACGCAAAAGGAATTCGCGGCGCGTTTTCCGGTCATTCGGGTTCGCATCGAGGAGGTTTGGTCTGTGTTTGCGCAAAGGATCGAGGACAAATCGGGCGCCTGTTTCGATCACCCGGGCCATTCCGAGATCATCAAGAAGTTTGCCAATTTCCCTGGCCTCGGCTTCCCACCCGGATTGGGTCACATCGAGGTGATGAACATCCGGGGTAAGCGCCAGGGCCCGGTAACCCAGGCCGGCAAGGATGCGGATCGCATCCTTGAGCCGGTGATGGGCAAAGCCATTGGTGTTGTAACCCGGAATCAAGGGATTGCCAATTAGTGATTGAACTGGAACGCCTTGGAATTGAGCAGTGCCCAAGCCACATCCTGAAGGCCCGGAGCCCGGGGATCCGTGGCAACCATGAAATTGGCGGCCTCCTGCTCGAGCCGGGCGAGGTTTGGTTCCAAGGCACGATGGAAAGCGGTGATTTCCCCGATCTGGGCCGGGGTCCGCTTGGCGGGTTCCGTGTTCAGGATGCGGACGATATTTTCCGGAGGGCCTTTGTAGAACAGAGGCTTGGAAACACCCGTTGTGGACAAGCGGAACCTGCCAAGGGTGTGCATCGTGCCGAATTGTTGCGCCATTGTGAATGTCACCGTGGCGGGTTTGTCCAGAACAAGAGCGTCCTTGAGTTCAAACCAGGCGGTCTGATTTCGCCCGACCTGGGGAGCGACCGCCCAACCGGTGGTGGGGTTGTTGTCGGCGATATTGGCGATGGGAAAACTTTCCTGGGAGAAGGTGGCTTCGGGCCGGGTCAAAACCAGAGCCACAGGATCTTTCATGCCATCGATTCGCACGCTGGCTTTCAGTTCCTGAAGCACAAAGTTTCCGTTGGGGGCCCGTCCTGGTCCCTTGCCACCAAGCGCGTTGTCTGAAAGGGCTTCCAAACGAAGGCCGGTGTAGGATCCCGCGGGAAGTTTGGCGGTTATGGTCAGGTTGTCCTTGTCCGGGTTCGGACCAGAGGCCAACCAGGAACCATCCGCTTGTTTTTTGAAATCCGCTTTCCCCTCGGAGGCGACCTTTTCCAGATCGAGCGGTTTCCACAAGGCGGTTCCGCTTACGGATTTTTCCCAGGCAATTTGGCGGGAATCCACCGAGGCGCGAAGGGCATTCGCGGCGGCCACCCGGCGGGTTTTTTCCTCCACCTGCGCCTTGTGATCCACGCGTCCCTCTTCGATGGCCCGAACCGCCGCTGCCCGCTCCTTGTCGTTTGGAAGGCGGCAAAGGATGGCCCGATAGAGTTCTTCCACCACTTTGGAGTTGTCCTGGTTGGATGCAAGGAGCCGTGTGATCCGGTTTTCCGGATCCCTGACCGCGTCCCCGATCACAGGACCATTGACAAGGTTCAGGACCGGCCCAAGCATCATTCCCGTGGAGCGCTCGCATTCGCATGCGGACTCGCGGGGAGGCTTCCCGAAAAGTTGGAAAAATCCACCCCCAACATCCTGGGTGCTGTCGAGCATTTCCGCGGCGCGGGCCCCCTGGGGAAGGCCGGGCAGCCGACTTGGCGCGCCAAGGACCGTGTGGATCGCGTCAAAAAGGACCTCCGCCGGAAGGCGACGGGCCAAGGCGTGGCTATAGTTGATCTCGTCATCCTTGTTGAACGCGTTGGTCTTGACCGAGTGTTGATACACACGGCTTTTGCAGATGAGCCTGAATATGTGGCGGGTGTTGAAGCCCGAGTCGACAAATTCCTGGGTCAGCTTGTCAAGCAGGGGCTGATTGCTCGCGGGATTGCCGGCACGGATGTCATCGATCGGCTCGATCAGGCCGACGCCCAAAAGATACGCCCAAAGACGATTCACATAGCTTTTGGCGAAATAGGGGTTTCGCGGCGAGACGATCCATTTGGAAAGCTGGTCCCGCCGGCTTCCCGCGCCGGCCGGCATATCCTCATGGGAATAGGGGAATTTTGGGGCGGCGATCAGTCCGGTCCGATCGTGCTTGATGTCGCCTCCAGCGGCGTCGGCGATCACCTCGACGAGTGGCTTGGCCCCTTCGACATCCGTTCCACCAACCCTTTGCCCTTTATATTTGGGATCTTCATTGCGGTCGATTTGGGCGAAGTATGCCGCGAGCTGGAAGTATTGGTCTTGTGTCCACTTCTCAAACGGATGGTCGTGACACTTGTTGCAGTTGAAGCGGATTGCGAGGAATAGTTGCGTGGTGTTTTCCATCGCGGAGGGAGGATCGCGCAAAACCTTGTAATAGGAGGCGTTGGGATGCTCGATGGTGGAGCCTTTTCCGGTGAGGATCGCGGCCACAAAACGATCATAAGGCACATTGTCCGCCAGGGCGTCATGAATCCACTTGCGCAGGGCGACTGCTCCGTTTTCCCCCAAAAACTTGCGGTTGACCTGAAGCATGTCGGCCCACTTGTTGGTCCAATGCTCAAGGAACGCCGGGCCTCCAACCAATTCATCCACCAAATCATCCCGTTTGGTTTTCGATGGTTTCGGATTGGACATGAACGCGACGATTTGTTCGGGACGGGGAGGCAAACCTGTCAGGTCAAGGTAAACCCGGCGCAGGAATTCCTCATCGGTGCAAAGGTCGCTGGGGAGGACCTTGATCTTTTTCAGCTTGTCATAGACAAGCGAGTCGAGCGCATTGTTGGCGGGTGTTTCCTTCCAGGCAAAACCGGTGCGATCCCCCATGCAGATCAGGGAGCTGGCGGCGTAGGTTCCTTCGTACCTGGTCAGGACGGTGGCCTCGCCCCGGCGAAGGGTTGTCACAAGACCCTGCTTGTCGATGGAGCAGGCTTCGATGTTGCTGCTCTCAAGGAATGACTCGGCTGTGACATCGCGCTTGCGGCCATCGGTATAAGTCGCCACAACGGCGAGTTGTTGCTTCATCCCGGGAAGTGGGGTAACGAAGGCTTTGGGGAAAACTTCCAGGGACGCGACCCGCGCGACATTGGTTTCAAGCTTCACGCCATCGGCGATCCAGGCGCGCATGATTTCGTAATAGGGTTCGCCGGATTGACAAAGGGCCCCACCCTGATGGGGAACCACACCGGAACTTTTGAGCAACATCAAGCTGGCGTCGGGCGCAGCCCGGTTGAATCGACGACCCTCCAGATCATCCGTGAGGGATCTGTGGTCGTAGAGCGGATCGTATCCACGAAGGGAGAGCTTGAAACCATTTTTGCCTTCATTGGCGCCGTGGCAGGTCCCCTGATTGCAGCCAAGACGGGACATGACGGGCATCACATCCCGAACGAAATTCACGGCGACAGGTTGGTTGATATCACCCACTTTTACCGGAATACGAACGGTTTGCCCCTCCATGGAGGCGACAATCACGCCGTCCCCTTTGGAGAGGGGGCGCACCAAACCATGGTCACTGATTTTCACCTGGGCCGGAAGGTCGATTTTTGCCATCCGGGTCACATCGACGGTGTCGCCTGTTGAAAGCTTGGCGCTAAGAAGCAGCTGCGCATAGCTAAACTTGTCCACCAGGGTTATCGGGCCAGGCCATGCCTCAAGCGAAACGACCTTGGCTCCCGGGGGTAATTTCTCAACGCTCTTGTTCTCGGGCACTGGTGCCGGAAAAACACCAGCCACAAGCAATACACAGGGTAA
>CAWUOD010000009.1:0-17892 GCA_963923115.1 uncultured Singulisphaera sp. | reverse complement strand
GTGGTGCGGGAGCGCCTCCCGCCGCACCGGGTGCCGCGCCTGGTTCTCCGCCGGCAACACCCCCATCGCCTGGGGCTCCGGCGGTTCCACCAACCGTCGCACCTTCCGCGCCTTCAACAACTCAAGGCACTCCTCCCGCGGGGGGACAGCGTCCACCCGGCGGTGGCCAGGGTCGTCAGGGAGGCGGACGGGGTGGCGCGGGTGGCGGCCAGGGTGGTGGTTTCGCCCCGGGTCGCGCGGTCCTTCCCGGAACCTATAAGGTCGTCCTTGTTGTGGACGGCAAGGAGCTTGTCACGACTGTCCGTGTGGAGAACGACCCAACCGCTCCTCCACCGCCTTTGACGGGCGAGGAGAATGCCCAGGGTGACTGGAGCTTGCCCCGTCTTCCCAAGTATCCCGACTAAGGGAATAAACAAGCGCGCGGGGTGGGCTTTTGGCTCACCCCGTTTCCATTTTCAGGCATACCCATTTCGAACGGATTGCGACATGTTATTGCGTGGACTGGCTCTGTTGGCGATTTTTTGTTCTCCGGTATCGGTGGTTCAGGCTGGCGACGCCTGGTGGTCCGCTGATGTGGCCACGGCGCTTGAAAAAGCGGGCGCCAATCGTCCCGAGCTTGAGAAGGCATTGGAAATGGTCGATAAAAAGGCGCGGCCGGGAATGGCGTTCCTCGTGTCCTATATGCCAGAGAACGATCTCAAAAGTCTGAAGGCCAAATACCTACTCGACAATGTCGCGCTCTCCTACGAGGCGCGGGAGAAATTTCCCTGGGGAAAGACGGTTTCCGAAGACCTTTTCCTCAACGATGTCCTCCCCTACGCCTCGGTGAGTGAATCGCGCGATGAATGGCGCAAGGAACTGATGGACCTTTGCGCCCCGATGGTCAAGGATGCGAAATCGATAACCGAGGCCGTCCAGGCGATCAACGCCCAGCTTTTCAAAAAGGTCAATGTCAAATATTCCACAAAGCGCAACCGGGCCGACCAGGGACCAAAAGAGACAATGGCGACCGGCATTGCCTCCTGCACGGGGCTTTCGATCCTTTTGGTCGATGCCTGTCGAAGCGTGGGGATTCCCGCGCGGATCGCCGGCATACCCCTTTGGGTCAACAAGCGTGGCAACCATACCTGGGTTGAGATCTGGGACGGAGCATGGCACTTCACCGGGGCGTGTGAGCACGATCCGCAAGGGCTCGACCGCGCCTGGTTCATAGGCGACGCGATCCAGGCGAAAAAGGACATTCCGGAACATTCGATCTACGCTTCCAGTTACAAAAAGACAGGAACCGCGTTTCCCCTCGTCTGGAGAAAAGGCGCCGGGGAAATCCCGGGGGAAAATGTCACAGACCGTTACACCGCCCTTGGCAAACCAAAAGAAAAAACAACCCGGCTCATGATTCGTGTGCGCAATCAGGCGACACAAAAGCGGGTCGCCGCCCCGGTTTGGGTGCTCGATGGCACCACCCGCAAACCCCTTTTTCGTGGATCTTCAAAGGATGAGTCCGCCGACACCAACGACTTCCTGACTTTTGAAGTTGGCCAGGGGCGAAAATACCTTGTCGGCGCCAAGGAAGACCCGATGGGGGAATCGGCAATTGAGGTTTCGGTGCTGGAAAAGCCCGAGGTTTTGGTCGATCTCGCCGTGGATCTTTCCAAACCCCTTTCCGACGCCCAAAAGCAAAGGGTTCGCGAAGCCGCCCCGGCCGGTTTTGAGGGCAAGGCAAAAGATCTTCCGGCCCTCGATGAGATTCTCAAACAGAACCCATCAGCGGTACGGGCGATTTTGTGGAGGGAATTCGCCGGGACCACCAAGGCAAAAGAACTCAAGGAGGATATGGACAAAAAGCAGGTGCGTAATGACAAGCATCTGTCCCCCTACACGGTGAAAACCGTCGGCAAGCGGCCCAAAAATGGATGGCCTTTGTTTATTGCCATGCACGGCGGAGGCGGAGCACCCCAGGAGCTCAATGACAGCCAATGGCGCCACATGCAGATCTACTACAAGGACCAGCCCGGCGTTGAGGGGTATGTCTATGTCGCTTTGCGGGCTCCCAACAACACCTGGAATGGTTTCTACGATGATTATGTATGTCCCCTGATCATGAATCTGATTGAACAATTCACTCTTTTTGGTGATGTGGATCCCGATCGTGTTCACATCATGGGCTACTCCCATGGCGGCTACGGGGCGTTTTATCTGGGGCCCAAGATGCCCGACCGGTTCGCTTCGATCCACGCATCGGCCGCGGCCCGTTCCGACGGGACCATATCCGCGCGCAGTCTTCGCAACACGCCGTTTTCGTTCATGATCGGCGAGCGGGACACCGCGTATGGGCGGAAGGATCGCTGCGAAAAGTTCAACGCGGAAATCGAAGAGCTGAAAAAAGCCAATCCCGGTTTCTATCCGGTCAGGTTTGAATACAAGCCGGGTTTCGGCCACGGCGGATTGCCCGACCGGGACAAGATCAGGGACATGTACGATTTTGTCCGCAATCCACGCCCCTCATCGCTTACATGGGACCTTACGGATCCCTTCCTCAAGGATCACTTCTGGATCCATGTCGGTAATCCGGCGAAGGGTATGGTTGTCGAGGCGAAAATCGAAGGAAACAGGATTGTCATTGTCACCAAAAACGATCCCAAGGTTACACTTTGGCTCGACCCGTCCCAGGTGGACCCGGCGAAACCCGTCGAGGTGGTGATTGACGGAAAGAGTCAAAAATTCGATGTCCGCTCCTCGTTCGCCGCGTTGTGCGAATCGATGGCGCAGCGCGGGGATCCGAAGCTCTGCGGGTCGATCAAACTGGAATTGGGGAAATAGGCGAAACGGTTTTCGGGGATAAACAAGTTCACCTCTCAAAGGAGCATAGTTCCTTTGAGAGGTGATGTTTTTTAAGAGTCGGTTTTAGTCCCGGAAAAGCTGGGGCGCGAATTCGACCAGGTAATCGCGCCATTTTGGCCAGGTGTGGCCCCCATCGGTCTCCTTGTAGACGACATCAAAGCCGTGCTTTTTGAGCATGGCAACCGTGGCTTTCGTGGTTTCAAGCAGAAAATCTTCCTTGCCGGTCGCGAACCACACCAGCTTGAGGTCTTTTTTGCCTTGGGGATTGTCCAGGAAGGTCTTGTGCTTGTCCACCCACGAGGTGTTGGGTTGGCCGCCAAATCCGCCCGCGATTCCAAACACACCGGAGCTGTAAACTCCCAGCCAGCCATAGTCCTCGAGTTTTGGGATGGCGACATTGAGTGTTTGGGCCCCGCCCATGGAAAGTCCTGCTATGGCGCGATTGGTTTTGCCATCCTTGAGGCGATACGATTTTTCGATGTGGGGGCGAAGGTCCCTGGCAAAGTCGTCATTGAAATCGCTCATCTGTTTTTCGAAGCTGTTTTCTCCGGTGGGAGGTCCAAAACGAAACGGGCCGGTATGCCCCATTGGCATAACCACAACCATGGGTTTCGCTTTGCCCGAAGCGATCAGGTTGTCGAGGATGATTCCCGCGCGACCCACGGTCGACCAGGAGTTGTCGCTGTCCATGGCACCGTGGAGGAGGTAGAAAACCGGATATTTTTCGGTTCCCGCCTCATAGCCCGGGGGCGTGTAAACATGGGCGCGACGAAGCCGCTTGAGTGTGCTTGAATAATAGTGCACCTGGGCCATGGCGCCGTGGGGGACATTTTTGGTGTCGAAGGAATCGTTTCCGGGGACCTGCACCAGGCTCCAGAGATTTCCATTCGATTCGCTTGTGGAAGTGTTTTTGGGATCAAGGATGGTGACGCCATCGATCTGGAGGTTATAGCGATAGGCCCCTGGAATTACCGGGCCGACAGTGGCTTCCCAAATGCCCTTTTCGCCCAATTTGAGGTCGAGGCCCTGATTCAGATTGGGAAGGTCGCCTCCGGTCAGTTTGACAGACTTGGCGTTGGGCGCATGGATCCGGAAAGCAATTTTGCCCCCTTTTTGGACTTCAGGGGAGGTCACCTCCGGAGGGCGGGGAGGTCCCTGGGCTTGGAGCCCACCAACCCAACCCAACACGACCTGGGCAAAGAAGAACATGTAGCGAAATCTAGCCATCGCGCCAAACTCCCGATTAGAGAAAGGGAAAATAAAAGGAAAAAAGAAGGCCTTTTTGCCGGATGGAATGGTGATGAAAGCGAAGATCCCTGGATCCGGACAATTTTTCCTTGTCTGTTTCCGGGGGAAAGCGCCGGGTAAACCAAAAGGCATTGGGGTATCGTACTATTCGCCCCCGCCATCACAAGAACAGGGGGCTTTTTGGGTGTCACTCTGGTATGATTAGGGGTGAGATTTCCTTTCCGCAACGCAATGAGTTCCTCCCCATGCATGCGGCGTTTGCCCTTGTTTTTGTGTTTGGCTTGGCCCCTCCCGATTTCGAACGGGAGGTCGTGCCGATTTTGGCCGCCAAATGCCTTGGATGCCACAACAAGAATGATGCGAACGGCGATTTGTCGTTGCAAAACCCCGAGGGCCTTTTGAAAATCGCGCCCGCGGGCTCGCCTGAAACGGGGGACTTGTTTGCGCGCATCGACAAAGGGGAAATGCCCCCCAAAGGAAAGGGAAAACCCCTCACCGAAAAGGAAAAAGGGACACTTCTCCAATGGGCAAGGGCCGGAGCCCCGTGGCCCAAGGGGAGGAACCTTGGTCTTTACGAAAAAACATCCGCAACGATTGGTGGTCTGGATTGGTGGTCGCTTCAACCCGTCAAAAGACCCGCTGTTCCCGCAATCGATGGAGTAGCCAACCCTGTAGATGCCTTCGTTCGGAAGACGCTTTCCGAAAAAAAAATGACTCCCGCGCCCGAGGCGGATCGCCGCGCCCTCATTCGCAGGCTTTATTATGATCTTTTGGGACTTCCCCCCTCTTATGAGGAGGTGGAGGCTTTTGTCGCGGACAAAAATCCCGATGCCTATGAAAAGTTGGTGGACAAGCTTTTGTTGGATCCCCGCCATGGGGAACGCTGGGCCCGACATTGGCTCGATCTTGTCCGTTACGGGGACACCAATGGCTATGAGCGCGACGCGGACAAGCCATTTGCCTGGAAATATCGCGACTATGTGATCCGCTCGGTGCAAAACGACAAGCCTTTTGATCGTTTTCTCATGGAGCAGATTGCCGGGGATCAGCTTCCCAACCGGACCGAGGAGACGCTGGTCGCGACGGGAATGTTGCGGGTGGGGACCTGGGACGATGAACCCAACGACAAGCTGGAATACACCTATGATCGCCTGGAGGACATGGTCCATGTGACCTCCACGGCGTTCATGGCGATGTCGGTGAAGTGCGCCCGGTGTCATGATCACAAATTCGATCCGATCCCCCAGGAGGATTACCACAAGGTCGCCGCGGCTTTTTGGCCCGGGGATCTGTTGGGCAATGCCCAGTCCAAGGTGGATGGATTTGATGTTTTGGCGTGGACCGATTTGCCAGGCCAGCCCAAACCCCTCCATATCCTCAGGAAAGGCGATCCGAGGCGTCCGGGGGAGAAGGTCGATCCCGGATTTGTCTCGATGATTCCTTCCCTGGACAAATCCTTTGCCTCTCAAAAAGATATCAAAAATCGGCGACTTGAATTGGCGAAACGACTGGCCGATCCATCCAACCCGCTCACCCCGCGCGTCGCGGTCAACAGGATCTGGCAACACCATTTTGGCAAGGGGATCGTTCGTTCGCCCGACAATTTTGGCTTCAAGGGGGATTTGCCCTCGCACCCGGAATTGCTTGATTTTCTCGCATGGGAGTTTGTTGCCAATGGGTGGAAGGCGCGTCCCATTCACCGACTGATTCTTAATTCCCGGACCTACAAACAATCCTCCATTCATCCCTTGCAAAAAGAGTTTGATTTGGTCGATGCCGACAACAGGTTGTTGTGGAGGGCCAATCGTCACCGGATTGATGCCGAGGCGATCCGCGATTCGCTCCTTATGGTCGGTGGTGGTCTCGACACCACGCGGTTTGGCCCGGGAATCACCCCAAGCCTTGGCAATGAAGCGCTCGAGGGTTTGTCGAAAAAAGCAGGCGCATGGCAGCCATCGCCCAGGGAAAAGCAGCGTAGAAGGAGCATTTATATCCATGTTCGGCGCTCGCTCATCAATCCGCTTTTGGGCGCCTTCGATTTCGCGGACACCTCCAGGCCTTGCGCCCAGCGCGATGTCACGATGGTCGCCCCGCAGGCGCTGATGCTTCTCAATGACGAGTTTGTCCATGCCGAGAGCGGATCGCTTGCCCAAAGGGCGGCCAAAGCGGGGCCGGATCCAACATCGCGAATTCAGTCCGCCTGGCGGATGGCTTTGGGGCGCGATCCCAAACCGGGTGAGGTCGAAATGGGGCTCGATCTCCTCAAGCGTTTGGGGGCCGAAGAGGGGCTTAGGTCTCTTTGCCATGTTCTTGTCAACACCAACGAATTCGCCCATGTGGACTAAGACCATGCGCGCCGACATGAAAAAATTGTTCCCATGCGGACTGGATCGTCGTGAGGCGATCTGGCAAATGGGTGGCGGATTTGCGGGAATAGCGCTCACCGGGATGCTCGAGGAGTCGGGATTTTTCCGCAAACATCTGGGCGCCGCCCAACCTGCCAACCGCCCGACGGGTCCCCATTTCCCGGCGCCCGCGCGGGCCGTGATCCATTTGATGATGAATGGCGCGCCAAGCCAGGTGGACACCTTTGATCCCAAGCCCGAACTCAGGAAATACGCGGGCAAACCGCTTCCCTCCGACAGGAAATACATCAACTCGGGCGGACGAAAAGTCGGTTATTTGACACCCGAATTCCGGCCGTTTCGTCCTGGCGGCAAGAGTGGCATTCCCATCTCGGACTATTTCCCCCATGTCCGATCCCATGCCGACAAATTGGCCGTGGTGCGATCCTGTCATACCGATAGCCACGCCCATGGAAGCGCCCTCGTGGCCATGAACACGGGCAGCGTGTTCATAGGCAAGCCCTCGCTGGGGTCGTGGTGTGTGTATGGGTTGGGTTCCGCGAGCAAAAATCTCCCCGCGTATGTGGTGATGATGGACAAGCGGGGTGGTCCGATCAGCGGACAACCCAATTACGGTTCGGGATATATGCCCGGCCAATACCAGGGGACGCTGTTTCGCCCGGTGGGCACCCCGATTCTCAACCTCCAGGGGCCCGACACGGTGAATGTCCAAAGGGCCCAGTTGGATCTTTTGGCCAGGCTCAACGACGAACATATGGCATCCCGGCCCGGCGCCGCGGATTTGGCCGCCCGCGCCCAGAGTTATGAGCTCGCCTACCGGATGCAGGCGGAGGCGCCCGAGGCGGTTGATTTGTCAAAAGAGACAAAAAAGACTCTGGATATGTATGGCGTGGGGCGCGAGCCTACCAACGAGTTTGGGCGCAATTGCCTGATCGCGCGCCGTCTGGTGGAGCGGGGTGTCCGGTTCATCCAGCTTTATTCGGGTGGTGGACATCTGGAGGACACCTGGGACGCGCACACCAGCATTGAAAAAAACCATGGGCAGCACGGGTCGGAGGTCGACCAGCCGATCGCGGCTCTATTGGCCGACCTGGAGCGGCAGGGGCTTTTGGACAGCACCCTTGTGGTTTGGGGCGGAGAATTTGGCCGGATGCCTTTTAGCGAGGGACCCGGGGAACCCGGACGAAACCACAACCCCTATGGGTTCACCACCTGGTTTGCGGGCGCGGGGGTCAAGGGAGGAACAATTTATGGCGCCACCGATGAATTCGGTTTCCAGGCTGTCGAGAACAAAGCCCATATCCACGACTTGCATGCGACTATCCTTCACCTTTTGGGCTTTGACCATGAACGGCTCACATACTTTCATCAGGGCCGCGATGATCGTTTGACCGATGTGTATGGCAATGTGATAAAAGGGATTTTGGCTTAGACCTCCATTGGGTAGATAAAGCAGCTTTGTTTTAGCTGATGGCGTCAAAGGTATTTGAAGTCAGATCGCAGGCGGGACCGGATTTGGCGAGGATCCTGGTGTTTCGGGTAATATTTTTTGTTTGTGCCAAATTTAACGATTAGTAAGGAAGCGGACTTTGGTGAAGCTATAATATTCTCCCCACGGGGCTCCCAATGGATGTCGATCCCCGGTCTAATTGCTGTATTGTCTTTAAAACCCATTGCTCGGGCAGTTTGAATCATGAAGAAATTTCGTTTCGGCTTTGGTGCCAGGATCCTGATTCTTGGAATTTTGTTCCTGGTTGGTTTGGGCGCCACAAACCTGATGTGGTTATCGATGACCAGTCAGATTCAAATCAATGGAACACTGTATAGGCAGATTGTCCAGGGAAAGGACCTCGTGGCCGATTATTTGCCTCCACCACTTTTTGTTGTGGAACCGTTTTTGATTGCCCACCGAATCGTTGAGGAAACGGGGCCCAAACGGGACGAATTGGTTGAACAATATCAAAAAGCCCGCCAGGAATATGAATCGCGATACCAGCACTGGCAAAAAGATTTGAGCGGCGAAGACTCGCGTGATAAATTCATGGACGAGGCGTATCAAACCGGTTTGGAATTTTTCAAAAGCATCGACCGTGACCTTATTGGGGTTTCCGCAAAAAAAATGCCCCCGGAGGCCTTGGCGGCTTTTTATCGGCATCGCAAGATTGTCGAGCAACTTGTGAAGGTCGCCAATGGCCGAATTGAAACGGACGAGGAAAAGGCCCGCGTAACGACATCGTGGTGGTTCACGATTCAGTTGGTCTTCAATTTGTCGCTTCTGGCGGCTCTGGGCGCGATTTCCTATTTCATCGCCCGTGGCATTCAGGGCGTGGTGCGATCCTCAAGCGAATTGGTTGGGCAGGTGAAGATGTCCGCGATGCGGGTCAACAGCACGGCTTCCGAGATCGCCTCGGCAGCCTCGGAGCAAAACGCCACCGTCCAAACCTTCAATTCGAGCTTCAACGAGATTGCCGCGGCCGTCAAACAGATCAGCGCCACAAGCAAGGAATTGGCGCGTACCATCGAAGAGGTTGGTCGTCAGGGTCGGGAGACGGCTCATCTTGCAGGAGAGGGGCGTGAGAATCTTGGATCGATGGAGGTGTCGATGGAATCGCTTGCGGAGGCGACGGGATCGATATCGGCGAAGCTTGGGACGATCCGGGAGAAGGCAGGGGCGATCAATGTGGTTGTGACGACGATCACGAAGGTGGCGGACCAGACGAATCTTCTTTCGATCAACGCGGCGATCGAGGCGGAGAAGGCTGGGGAAGCGGGTCGTGGGTTCCTTGTGGTAGCCCGAGAGATTCGTCGTTTGGCGGATCAGACGGCGGTGGCGACCCTTGACATCGAGCAGATGGTTCGCCACATGCAACAGGCGGTAAGCGCCGGCGTGATGGAGATGGACAAGTTCAGCGAACAGGTCCGGGGTGGCATGAAACAGGTCGGCACCATGAGCCATCAACTTGGCAAAATCATGGAACAGGTCCAGGGCCAGGACAGCCGTTTCCGCCAGGTTGAGGATGGCGTCATGCAACAGGCTGAGGGTGCCCAGCAAATCGACACCGCGATTGGCCACCTTGGCAGCGGGGTCGAGCAGGTTTCGACCACTTCGAATGAATTTTCCACGGCGGCGACGCATCTTCGCGATTCGATTCAGGGACTTCAGGATCAGGTCGCGCTCGTCGACCTTGGAGCATAAGGATGTTTGAAAAAATTCTTGGCAAAAAGGGAAGTATTGGCAGGCATTTGACCTTGCTTGCGGGATTCACCCTATCGGGACTTTTGATCGCCAGCCTGGTCTGGTGGATGATGTTGCAAACTGTCCGGGTCAATGGTCCCCTTTATCTGAAAATCGCGGAGGGGAAGGACCTTGTCGCGGATTTCCTTCCACCTCCCCTCTATGCGGTGGAACCTTACCTGGTGGCTATGCGTCTGATTGACGAACCGATCGATTCTCCGGCCCGTGAGCCACTCAAGGCCAGTATCCGGAAATTGTCGAAGGAATTTCGTGAAAGGGCCGAATTCTGGAAGCGGTCGGGAAATTCCGTCATCATGGAGGATCCAAAGTTTTCGGAGGCGGTAAGGTTGGGAGGCGAGTTTCTCTCGATCCTGGAGCAGGAATCGGTTGATGTAAACGGGACCAAATTAAGTGCCCGTGCTTTTTCCGCGTTTGAAAGGCACAGGGAGGCCGTGGAGGAATTCATCAAGGTGGTAAACACCAGGATTTCCCAGGATGAAAAACTCTCAACGGATACTGTTTGGTGGTGGTCTTTTGGGCAAATTGTTTTCAACTCGCTCCTTATTGGGTTTCTTGGGTGGTTTTCGCTGGCGATTGCCCGTGGGATTCTTGAACCGACGCAAATCCTGGTCAAACACATGGACAACCTGGAGTCCAAGGCCGATCTCACCCTGCGCATGGACGACAATATCGAAGGGGAAATTGGCCAGATTGGCGGGATCCTCAACCGGGTGATCAACCGGTTTCAGGAAATCCTTGGCATGGTCAAGCTATCGACCAATTCCCTTGGTGGAACAACCTCGGAAATCGCCTCCTCGGCGACGGAGCAAAATGCCACGGTGCAGGGATTCACCGCGAGCTTCAACGAGATTGCCGCGGCCGTCAAACAGATCAGCAGCACAAGCAGAAGCCTTGCCCAAACCATTGAACAAGTGGGTAATCAGGGTCGGGAGACGGCTCATCTTGCGGGAGAGGGGCGTGAGAATCTTGGATCGATGGAGGTGTCGATGGAATCGCTTGCGGAGGCGACGGGATCGATATCGGCGAAGCTTGGGACGATCCGGGAGAAGGCAGGGGCGATCAATGTGGTTGTGACGACGATCACGAAGGTGGCGGACCAGACGAATCTTCTTTCGATCAACGCGGCGATCGAGGCGGAGAAGGCTGGGGAAGCGGGTCGTGGGTTCCTTGTGGTAGCCCGAGAGATTCGTCGTTTGGCGGATCAGACGGCGGTGGCGACCCTTGACATCGAGCAGATGGTTCGCCACATGCAACAGGCGGTAAGCGCCGGCGTGATGGAGATGGACAAGTTCAGCGACCAGGTAAGGGGCGGCTTGCGCCAGGTGGCCGGTATCAGTCAACAGCTCACCAAAATCATGGAACAGGTCCAGGGCCAGGACAGCCGTTTCCGTCTGGTCGAGGAAGGCGTCATGCAACAGGCGGATGGTGCCCAGCAAATCGATACCGCAATCAGCCATCTTGTCGGGGGGGTCCAACAGGTCGCGACCACCTCCAAGGAATTCCTCAGCGCATCGGCGCATCTGAAAGATTCCGTATCTTCCCTACAGGAACAGGTTTCCATTTTCCGGACAACAAAATGATCCGTATCGGGTATATATCCCTGGATGAGGTTGGATCATGTTAGCACTCATGTGTCAGGTTGGCGGCCAAAGATGCGCGTTGGACACCGGCTCGGTCGTGGAGGTGATTCCCCGGGTTCGCCTGGAATTGATTCCCGGGGTGGGCATCCTGTTTGGCGGGATAGCCCGTCATCGTGGTGAATCCATCCCGGTGGTTGATTTGGGCCAGCTCTTCGCGGGAAAATCGTGTTCCGACCAATGGAGCAGCCGCATTGTTGTTGTCGAAATTTCCGAGGAGGGGAAATCCCGCCGTTTCGGTTTGATGGCCGAACAAATTGAACCTGTGACATTCCCGCAAGGTCCCAAGCCTGCCCGTGAAGCGGAGGGATTGGGGAATTGGGGACAGATTTGCGAAGATTCCGTCAGCGTGTTTCAAATGCTGGACCTGGAAAAAGTTTACGCCAGGATCTTCGGCAATGCCTCGCAGGACGGATCCGATGCCTCCTCCCAACAGCGATTTCCTGGTAATCAGGGAGTCGGCAGGTTGGGAGCGGGAGTGCCTTGGACACCAGGAACAATGGGTGCGGGATGACCACCAATTCCCAAGATTCCGGGAAGGGTTCGAAAATTGAAGCACCCATGGATTGCATCGCCGCCTCCCAGCCTTTGTGGGGGGAATTCCGGTCTATCCTTCGGGAATCCATTGGACTCAAAAGCGATCTTATACAGGACACCATTCTCCGTGTTGCATTGAAGGATTTGGCCGAAACGCTCGGCGAAAATCCCAATGCCTGGTTGCAAAATCTCAAATCCGACCCCGCTGTTCGACACAAATTCTGCGAGCATTTCACTGTCGGGGAGTCTTGGTTTTTCCGGGATTGGACCCCATTTGCCTGTTTGAGGCAATTTGCCCAGGAATTCCGCATTCGACATGGATCGACCAGATTACTACGGATCCTGAGTATTCCATGCTCCACCGGGCAGGAACCATGGTCAATGGCGATGCTAATGGCATGGATGGGCTGGAGTCCCGATCAGGTTGTGATCGATGCGCTGGACCTTAATCAGGTCTCATTGGCCGCCATGAAAACCAGGGTGTACCGGAACTATTCCCGGCGCGAATCCAATCCCGAAGCGAACATGATGCTCGACCAATATTCGACGCCGTTGAATGATGGTTTTTTGGTTGACGCCCAACTCGCGAAATATGTCAGGATCCACCATGGGAACATTCTTGACTCCAACCTTGATCCAACGGGTTGTGGCGCGAATTACGATGTTATTTTTTCCAGGAATCTATTCATTTATCTTGACCTTCCGTCACGCGCAAAAGCGATGGCCAATCTCCTGAAGCTGCTTGATCAGGAGGGGATCCTGTATTTTGGCCATGCCGAGGGAAGCGTCATCGAGGGGCATGGTCTTGTTCCCTGGAACGCCGGGTTCACCTTTGCTTTCACGAGAGCAAGGGAGACGCCTGTCGTCAACGAACCCAAACCACCACGCCCCGCGAGAGCCCCTGTGGCCGGTTCTCCGGGTCTGTTTTCCAACAATCCATTCCCAGGCAAACCCCTCCCGGATCCGAATTCGAATCGGTCCAAACCCGTCAATGCGTCAAAGGTGGCCGTCTCCAAAAAAGAGGAAAAGGCTCCGGTCAGGAGTGTTACGGGGAAATCCCCGGAGCCCAATCCCCTGGACAGGGCCCAATCGGAGGCCGACGCCGGGAATCTGGACACGGCCGCGGAGCTTTACGCCGCGATCCTGAAATCGGAACCGATGAACGGCAAATTATGGAGGATGGCGGCGACGGTGGAGCAGGCCCGTGGCAAAACAGACGAGGCCACAAGGATGTATGATCGGGCCCTTTACATCGATCCAAAGGACACAGAGTCGCTGAGAATGCTGTCGCTGATCCGGCGTCAGCGGGGGGATATCGCCCGGGCCGAGCAACTGGAAAGGCGACTCGCCTCCATCGGCCTATCGAATCCAAAAAATAGTAACAGTAATCCGGCAAACCCGGAAATTAAGGGGGGGAACCGAAAATGATGAACGGTTCGGCTACGGGTCAGATCCAACTGCCCATGACGGCTCTGGATGCTTCCGGCGAATTTTGCTGGAACCGGATTGGTGTCCAGGGGGACAGCTCCTGTCCGCGCCTGAAGGATGTGGTCCACTGTCACAACTGTCCGATTTTCGCGGATGCGGGCCGAATGCTGTTTGACCGGCCGCCCCCGGAGGGATTGATCGAGGAAAGGACGCTCGAGGTCGCGCAGGTTGAGTCGCGCGATACGGAGGACTTGCAATCATCGCTTCTTTTCCGTTTGGGGGCCGAATGGTTGTTGCTTGACGCGGTCAATATCGTCGAGGTGGCCGAGCCCCGTGTGATACGGCGAATCCCGCGGAGAACCGACGCGGTGTTTCTGGGAATCGTGAATATCCGGGGAGAATTGCGCCTGGCTTTTGACCTGAGGCAATTGCTTGGGATCGCGGCTGTCGAAAACACAACAAAAGGGCTTTCGCGATTTGTGGTGATTCATTGGGACAGGCAAACCTGGGTGTTCCCGGCGGACGAGGTCAGCGCGGTCATCCGTCACGGCCGGTCCAGGGAAAACGGAACCCCATCCACGCTTGAGAGGTGGAAATCGGCGCTGGTTCGGACCGTTGTTGATTGGGATGGAAAGAAGGCGGGCAAGATTGATCCCGGCGAGCTTTTGTCCCGCCTGGTGAAGCATGTGGGTTGATTTTTCACGGACACAAAATACATACAAAAAGAGCCTCCTATGTCTGATATTCTGCTTGAGTTGTTCCGCGAGGAAGCCGCGACGAACCTGAATGTTCTTGCCAACGGGCTGATCGAAGGGGAACATGGTGGTCTTGCCGCGAAGGATATCGAGCCTCTCATGCGGGCCGCCCACTCGCTCAAGGGTGCCGCGAGGGTGATCGGTCTGACCCCTTTTGTTGATGTCGCCCACCTTGCCGAGGATATTCTTGTCTCCGCCCAAAACGGTATCACCCAATTGCAAAGCGAGGATTTCGACCTTTTGCTTGGGACCGTCGAACTGTTGAGGGAGATGGTCAATGTCTCCGGGCCCGGGTTCAAGGATTGGCACAACAGCGAAGCCCATCGGATCGAGCAACAGTTGGACCAATTGTCCCGGCGTGTTGCCGGGGAGATCATCACCCCGCAAAAGGCAACAACCCCTTCCGCCGGTGAAACAAACCCGGCGGGTAAAGCCGCAGGGGGGGAAACCAGGGAATCCGAATCCGCGGAGTCCAAACCCCAGGAGGGGCCACCGGAGGTTCCCGCGTTTTGGACGAGCCTCGCCGATCAGGAAACCGGGCCGATGCTCGACCTGATGAAATCGGAACTCGCAAGGCTTTTGGTGGATTTGCAGGCCTCGGTCGAGACATTCAATGGGGACCCGAAAAAGATCGGCAACATGGTCGAAAATGTCCGCGAGTGTCGCGGTTGCGGCCTTTTGGTCGAGGCCACACAGGTGGTTGAGCTCGCCACCGCCATGGAAAACGCCCTTCAGGGGATGATAGAGGACCCAGGGTCCTGGCAAAAAGTTCAACCATGGCTGCGCGACGCCGCGAAACTCCTCGATGAAACCGGGCGGGCCTACGGCGAGGGGTTCGCAAGCTGGACCCAATCCCAGGAATCCCGGGCCGCCACCATTTTTCAGGCCGGCCGACTGCTGGCGACTCCCGCCCAGGGCGGATCGGAAACCCCAAAGTCCACCACACCCGTCGAAGCTCCCAAACAGGCCCCCGTGCCCGTGCAACCCGCGGAAAACGGCAAAAAAGAGACCAAACCGGCTCCCCAAAAGCCGGAAAAAAATCCACACGCCCCTGTTCCCGCCGCCAAACGGGAAACCAAGGAAACCGTTTCCGAGGGCGCGCAATCCGAGAGAATCGTCCGGATCAATGCCCAGGCCCTGGAAAAGCTGATGGGGCTGGCGGGGGAATCCCTCCTCGAAGCACGATGGCTCCAGGCTTTTGCGCAAAGCCTCCAACGGCTGAGGCGGCAGCAATCCATCCTCCAGGATGAGATGGACGAAATCCTCGGCGCGCTGGGCAAGGACCGGGTGGATCTCGATCGCCTTCGGGAAACGCTTCAGGGATATAGGCAAAAATTCGTCGGCCAAGGCGAATTGCTCGTGGAGAGGGTTACTTCCTTCGAGGAGCATGCCAGGCAGTCCGATGATCTGAATAGCAGGCTATATCGCGAAGTGATCCTTAGTCGAATGACTCCGTTTCGCAACGGTGTCCAGGGTTTCCCGAAAATGGTTCGGGATATTTGCAAGCAATTGGGCAAGCAGGCCAAACTCGAAATTCGCGGGATGGACACCGAAGTAGACCGTGATATTCTGGACAAACTGGATGCCCCATTGACCCACATGATCCGAAACTCGCTGGATCACGGGTTGGAGTTGCCCGAGGATCGCGAAGCCTCCGGGAAAAATCCCTCGGGCACACTCGTCCTTGAGGCGCGCCACGCCGCCGGGATGCTTGTGATCACGCTTTCCGATGATGGCCGGGGTGTCAACCTGGACAGAATCCGGAACAAGATCCTCGAAAAGAGGCTGGCGTCGGCGGATATGGTCGGCAGGATGTCGGAGACCGAACTTCTTGAATTCCTTTTCCTTCCCGGGTTTAGCACAGCCGGAGCTGTCACGGAACTCTCCGGAAGGGGTGTGGGGCTCGATGTGGTCCATAGCACCATCACGAGCGTGGGTGGAAGTGTCCGCCTCACCACCGCGGTGGGCAAAGGCACCACCTTTCACATGCAATTGCCTTTGACCCTCTCGGTGATCAGGGCGGTTTTGGCGCGAATTAGCGGCGATCCCTACGCGTTTCCCCACCACAGGATTGATGGGCTCATGCGGGTTCCGGCATCGGAGTTGCGATCCCTTCAGGACAGGCAATTTTTTGTGGTGGATGGTCGCAATGTCGGATTGGTTCTGGCCCGACAGGTCCTACAGGTGGATGGCGAAGCTGAAACCCAGGCCGAGTTGCCAGTGATCCTCTTTTCCAGCCATGGCCAATCCTATGCGCTTTTGGTGGATGAATTTGTTGGTGAACAGGATCTTGCCGTGCGTCCCATCGATCCGCGACTGGGCAAGGTTCCCTATGTCCACGCCTCGGCGATTCTCGATGATGGGTCGCCTGTCCTGATTCTGGATGTGGACGATTTGCGTCGGGGAATCGACCGGCTTTTGGATGAGGGGCGACTGCGTCGGACGGATGCGTCGGTCGGATCGGGACAAAGGCGAAGGCGCAAAAAGGTCCTTATCACGGATGATTCGATCACAGTTCGCGAAGTGCAGCGACAACTTCTATCAGGAAGGGGCTATGAGGTTCAAACTGCGGTGGATGGGGTGGATGGCTATAACATTGCCCGGGAGGAAGTCTTCGATCTGATCATCACGGATATCGACATGCCTCGCATGAATGGCATTGAGTTTGTCGCAAAAATTCGCGCGGATGGAAAATTGAAGGACACACCAGTGGTGGTTGTGAGCTATAAAGATCGTGAGGAGGATCGGCTTCGGGGACTCGAGGCTGGTGCCAACTATTATCTCACCAAGAGCAGTTTCCAGGATGACACACTTCTCCAGGTCGTCCACGAACTGATTGGAGAACCGAATTCGTGAGAATCGCGATTGTCAACGATGTCCGCGTCGCCGTAGAGGTCCTGAAAAGGGTCGTTGAAGCTGGTGGGCACCAGGTGGCGTGGACCGCGAACGACGGCGTCGAGGGAGTTGACAAATACCGGGCCGACAAGCCCGATCTCATTTTGATGGATCTGGTGATGCCCCACATGGACGGGGCAGAGGCCACAAGACAAATCATCCAGATCAAACAGGTTCCGATCCTTGTTGTCACGGCGTCGGTGGCCATGAATTTCAATCTTGCCACCAAGGCAATGGGTTTTGGGGCGATTGATGTGGTTTTGTTGCCCGAATTGCGCGGCAACCCTGCCCAGGATGGCGCGTCGCTCCTTGGCAGACTGAAAAACATCGAAGAGATAGGCAAAGGGCGTGATCGTGGGTCGTCGATCATTATTCCCAAATTGGAAAAGCCGCCTGTCCTCAAGGGGGTCGACACGCCCCTGGTCGTGATCGGATCATCCACAGGTGGTCCGGCGGCCCTGGAAAAAATCATCACCGGATTGCCGAGGGATTTCCGTGCGGCGATCATGGTTATCCAGCACATAGGCGCCGAATTTTGCGAGTCATTCGCCAAATGGCTCAACAGGCCTGATAGTCTTCCGGTGTCGATCGCCCGGGAAGGTTCCCGGCCAACCGTGGGACAGGTCCTGGTGGCGATGAGTCAATCCCATCTTGTCATTCGCCGCGATGGGACCCTTGGTTACAGTGTCGAGCCAAAAGACAACCCGTTTGTTCCCTCCGTGGATGTCTTCATGGAAAGCTGCGCGCTCAATTGGACCGGAGGCAAGGGAATCGCCGGCATTTTGACCGGGATTGGCCGGGACGGGGCGAAGGGGTTGCTCGCCCTGAAAAAATTGGGCTGGATCACATTCGCCCAGGACGCCGCGACATCGGTCGTGTATGGAATGCCCAAGGTCGCGGCCGAAACGGGTGCCGCGCAACACATTATT